>CALCJH010000001.1 GCA_937967775.1 uncultured bacterium
CCACGAGACCTACCAGATCTTTGCGGACCGCACCATACCATTCGATGACCGGCAGGCTGTCCGGCGCGCCCTTGCCGAAGCGGGTTACGGGGGAAAGGAAGATTCCGGCTAATGCGCGAGCTCTCCCTGCAAGACATCGCGTCCGCGTGTGGGGGGGATATCCCTGCCGGCGCGCAGCAGACACAGGTTGTCGCCGTGGTGACGGACTCCCGGAAGTGTGTGCCGGGCGCGTTGTTCGTCGCGCTGCCGGGAGAGAGGACCGACGGCCACCGGTTCGTGCGCTCCGCGTTCGAAAAGGGCGCGTCTGCCGCTCTGGTGGGCCGGGACTGGTTCCGGACCGAGAAGGATTTCCTGCCAGGACCTTGCGTGGTGGTTGATGATCCGCTGGCAGCGCTCGGCAGGCTGGGGCAGTGGGCGCGCAAACAGGCGGATATTCCGGTGGTGGGCCTGACCGGCAGCATGGGAAAGACCACCACCCGGGAGATGCTGGCGATCTTGCTGCGGCTTCATCACAGGCCGCTGGTCAGTCGTGCCAACCTCAACACCGAGATAGGTGTCCCTCTCACACTGCTGGATCTGGACGACACTCACGACTGTGCGGTCATCGAAATGGCCATGCGGGGACGCGGGCAGATTTCGGAGCTCTGCCGCATTGCGCAGCCGACCGCGGGGCTCATCACGAATATAGGACTGACTCATCTGGAGCTGCTCGGATCTCAGCAGGCCATCGCCGAATCCAAGGCGGAGCTTCTGGAGGGGCTTCCGGCCGGAGCCTGGTCCGTGCTCCCGTCGGACGGAGCGTTCGCGGGGTTTCTGCGAGAGAAGGCTCCGGGGCCGGTCATCACGTTCGGGACTTCGCCGGATGCGGATTTCCGGGTCGAGGATCTCGAACTGGATGCAAGCGGCTGCGCGCGGTTCATGCTTGCACGGGGTGGCGACCGTGTACCGGTGGCGCTGCGGGTCCCCGGTGAGTTCCACGCCCTGAACGCGGCCGCTGCCGTGGCCGCGGCCGCGCGATTCGGAGTCACCCTGGAGGAGGCGGCCAGGGCGCTTTCGCAGTACGAAGGTTTCGACAAGCGCTCACGGGTGGTGCAGGCTCCGGGTGGCTGGACGGTCTTCGACGACTCATACAACGCCAGCCCGGATGCGATGGCCGGGGCGCTGCGCGGACTGACCGCTATGAAAGCCGATGGCCGCAAGATCGCCGTGCTGGGCGATATGCGCGAGCTGGGGGAAGCCTGCCAGGCAGAGCACGAGCGGATCGGGCGGACTGTTGCCGAAGCCGCCCCCGCCATGCTGGTGACCGTGGGCGAGGATTCGCGCATCATCCAGCAGGCTGCGGTGCAAGGCGGCTACGCGGGGGAAACCCATCATTTTGCCGGGAGCGGGGAGGCGGCGGAGTTTCTGGGCGGGGAGGTCCGGCCGGGGGATCTGATCCTTGTGAAGGGCTCGCGTGCCCTGGAGATGGAGCGTGTCGTTGAACGTCTGGTCGGATAGCGCTGCGGCGACGGGGGCGCTTGCGGCGTTTCTGGTCACCCTGCCGCTGATGCCTCCGGGCATCCGCTGGCTGCGCCGCCTGAACTTTGGCCAAAACGTGCGGGAAGATGGCCCCGAGGCGCACCGCAGCAAGGCCGGCACACCCACGATGGGAGGCGTCCTGTTCATCCCTCCGGGTGTGGCGGCGGCTGTATGGGTTGCCTCGCGGGGAGGAGAGGGGGCGGGCGCATATTCTCTGCTGGCGGGACTTTTCACCCTTGGGGGCCTGGCCATCGGCTGGCTGGACGACTACCGCTCCATCAAGCGAGGGAAGTCCCTCGGCTTGAAGGCCAGGGAGAAGCTGGTTCTTCAGTTTGCCCTTTCGGCACTGTTTCTGGCGGGCATTCGTGTTCTTCACCCTGTGCTCGGCTCGTTTCCCAGCAACGCCGCCCTGGTGCTGTATTCCGGAGGATGGGAGAGCTTCGTTCTTGCGCTCATCGCCTGCGTGTGGCTGATCAATGCCGCGAACATCGCTGACGGGCTTGACGGTCTGGCGGCGGGGCAGGGCATCGTTGCTATCGTCTCCATTGTCCTTTTTGCGTCTGTTGCCCGGCCGTTCTCCTCGGCCCTGCACCTCGCTCCACTGGCGATGATTGGCGCCCTGCTGGCATTCTTGTGTTTCAATGCTCCGCCCGCGCGGGTTTTCATGGGCGACGCCGGGTCCATCGCGCTGGGTTGCTTTATCGCTGGCTTCGGGTTGCTACTCGTGCCTCTCTGGGCGCTGGCTCTGGCGACGGCCGTCTGGTCGCTGGAGGCGCTTTCTGTGGTGCTACAAGTGGTGTATTTCAAGCTCACCGGCGGCAAGCGCGTCTTCCGGATGGCTCCCATCCACCACCACTTCGAACTCTGCGGATGGCCGGAGTCTCACGTGACAATGAGGTTCATCGCGGCGAGCATGCTGCTGGGGATCTTGCTCCCCATGGCCCTCAAAGGGTGGCTGATCCCGTGAGCGCCCTGCCGGGCAATCGCATACTGGTGCTGGGCTACGGTGTCGCTGGCCGGGCAGTGGCCGAGGCGGCGCGGCAGCTCGGGTGCTCCATCCATGTTTATGACGATGCCTTCGGGGCCGATGGAAAAGCGGCGCCCGACGGTCTGGTGGGGCAGCCGGTTGGGATCGAGGACCTTTCCAGCTTGCCGCTTGATCTCTGTGTTGCCAGCCCCGGGATCCCCCCGGAACATTCAGCCTTACAGATTCTGCGCAGCCGCGGAGTGCCTGTCATCG
>CALCJH010000002.1 GCA_937967775.1 uncultured bacterium
AGGCGGCACGAGGTTTCGCGCAGGAACTGGCCGGCGGGTGGGAGGCGCTGAAGCGGGCTCCGCGCGGCGTATTGCTTCTGGTGGCGCTACTGGTGGCGTTGTATGTCCCGGTGGTAGCAGAAGCGGCAAAGATCTGGGTAAAGGATGAGAACCAGGCGCACGGCGTCTTCATCTTCCCCATCTCACTGTTCCTTCTCTGGATGCTGCGCAGGGAGATCAGGGCGGCTAAGCCGGAGCCTGCTGCGATCGGCGTCTGGCTGCTTGGCTTCGGTCTCCTGATTCAGACCGCTGCGTGGGTGCTGGGCATCAAATGGTTCCCCATGCTTTCTCTGATCCCCGTGATCGCGGGGGCGGTGCTGGTGCTGCACGGCAGGAACCTCTGGAAGGTGGTGGCCTTCCCCGTCTGCTTCCTGTTCTTTGCCGCGCCGATGCCGGACATCATCATACTGCCGCTCAGCACTGAGGTTCAGAACCAGAGCACCACCGGTTCGGTCATCCTGATGAGCGGTCTGGGATATCCGCTGATCCAGACGGGCAACCGGATCGACACTCCCACCATCTCCGTGGAGGTGGCGGAAGTGTGCAGCGGCTTCAAGAAGCTGACAGCGCTGGTGGCTTTCGCCTTCCTGTACGGCTACGTCTTCAATGTCAGCCTCTGGAAGCGCGCGGTGCTGGTGCTGGCGGCCTATCCCATCGCACTTCTGGCGAATATTATCCGCATCTGCGCACTGATCTTCATCGGGTCGGCGTGGGGCCAGCACGCTCTGGAGGGCGCCCATGACTGGGCGGAACTTTCGGTGCTGGTTATCTCGTTCGGACTGTTCGTTTTGCTGGGGAGGCTCCTTGGATGCAGGGAACTCAGATTCGCCTTGTAGTCTGTATCGTGCTGGCGCTGGCGGCTCTGGTGGTGAACCGGGCCGTCGGGCGTTTGACGTATGACAAGATGGCAGTGCTGCCCGTTCACACCTTCCCGAAACAGGTGGGCGAGTGGAAGTTCGTGCGCGAACTGGAGCAGGATCCGCAGGTGATGAAACAACTCCCCAGCGCGGTCATAACAGACCGCATTTACGAGCGCAAAGACGGGCGGACGGTCAACCTGACGCTGCTGAGCGCGCGGGAGTATGTGGACTTCCACGATCCCTGGTTCTGCTTCCGCGGGCAGGGCTTTGAGATGAGCCCGAAGCGTCGTGCCACCCTGGCGGGGCAGCCTCTGGACGAAGTTGTGGCGGATAAGGACGGCTACCGGCTGAGGGCTGTCTACTGGTGGAAGGGACGTGCTGCGGAGCGCCCGAAATATGCCCCCGAGCAGTGGAACCGCATTCTGGCGCTGAAAGCCAGGCTGCAGGGCAGGCAGGAGGCGGCGCTGCAGGTGCGGATTCTGACGCTGGACGAGCCGGACGCTCGTGGAGTGCTGGAGGATTTCATCGCGGCCGCGCAGCCGGAGCTGAAGAAGCTGGAGCCGAAGGATCAATGACGCGCAGGGATATCACGCTGGAGGTGACAGGGATTGGGGGTTGACGCGAAGACGGCTCACGCGGCTACGCCGCATCTGAAGATCCGTCCGCCAGGCCGGTGGGCGGCTCTGAACCTGCGGGAGGTCTGGAATTACCGGGACCTGCTGATGACACTCGCATGGCGGGACGTGAAGCTGCGCTATCGGCAGACGGCGCTGGGAGCGGTGTGGGTGGTGTTCCAGCCCCTGATGGCCGCCGGGATCTTCACCGTCATCTTCGGGCGCGTTGCACAGCTGGGCGGCGGGCCCATCCCGTATTTCGTGCTGTCGTTCGCCGGGATGATGGCGTGGGGGCTTTTCAGCGGGACGGTGACGAAGAGCAGCACCTGTCTCATCGGAAACGCTCATCTGGTCAGCAAGATCTACTTTCCGAGGCTGGTGCTCCCGCTGTCCACGGTGTTCGGAGTACTGATAGACTTCGCCGTCTCCTTGGGATTGATGGCGTTCCTGATGGCCTCCTTCCGTCTTGTGCCGCCCATAGAGATTCTGCTGCTGCCGGTGTGGATGCTGCTTCTGCTGATGATCGCGCTTGGAATCGGCTTCTTCGCCGCCGCCCTCACGGTGAGCTATCGTGATGTCCAGTATGTGCTGCCGGTGGTGGTGCAGTTCCTGCTGTATGCGTCGCCGGTAGGATACTCCCTTGAGAAGGCGATGGAGAAGCTGCCGACCAGCTTCCACTGGTTCTTCCTCGCGAATCCGCTTTCCGGCTTGCTGGAGGCGTTCCGGTGGTCGTTGCTGGGAATGGCTCCACCCCCTCCGGGTCTGCTTGCCTATTCCGCGGGCTTCGCGTTCGTGGTGTTCATCCTGGGCGCGTTCTCGTTCCGGCGGATGGAGCGCAACTTCGCGGACGTGATCTGATGGGCGGACTTCGCCCTCACCCCACCCTCTCCCGTTCTCAGGGAGAGGGGGATGGGTTCGTCCCTCCTGCAGGGGACGGGGAGACGTGGCAATAATCGGTAGAGGAGTATGGGAGCACAGCCGGACATCGCTATTCGCATAAGAGGCCTCGGGAAGGCATACCGCATCGTCCACGGGCAGGAGAAGCTCACCACCCTGGGCGAGGCCATCATGCACCGCATCCGAC
>CALCJH010000003.1 GCA_937967775.1 uncultured bacterium
TATGAGGCCTCGAAGACGGGCGCCGCGTTCCGCCAGAAGGACCTGTTCCGCTTCGATATGGTTCAGGTCTCCGGCACGGTCATTCCCGAGCCCGCTTCGCTTCTGACCCTGGCGATGGGAGCCGCAGGGCTGCTTGGCTCCGCTCGCCTGAAGAGGCGTTGACATATCCGTCTGCTGGGGGCCGGAACTCCGTGTCGGCTCCCGGCAGGCCCCATCACCTCGCTACTCACAGGGGCCTGTCCCCGGCGCAAGGACGGCTGAACATGAAAAGACACCCCGCCCGATCCGGATTCACTCTGATTGAGCTGCTTGTGGTCATCGCGGTCATCGCAATCCTGGCCGCCATTCTTTTCCCCGTGTTCGCCTCCGCCAAGAAGAAGGCACAGCAGGCGACCTGCTCATCCAACATGCGGCAGATCGGAATGGCGATGAGCATGTACACGGCTGACAACAAAGACCGCTTTCCGCCGCCGAAGGCGCCCAGCCCGAAGAACCCGGCCACAATGATCACCTGGGGCAAGTACTACTGGATGTTCACGATCAACATGTATACGAACGGAAAGCCTGCCTCCTGGGACCGACCGGCTGAGAGCTTTTTCGTCTGCCCCACCGAGCCGGTAAAGCATGCGCTTTCAGGATCAAGAACGGAGAACATCTTTCCCGAGCCGGCAACGAGCTGGGGACTCAAGCGCAATCAGTATCGCGTTCTGGAGTTCTGGTGCAGCTACAGCATCAACGAGTGGATTGTGGACGATGCGCCGGGATTCGGGTTTCCCTTCCTGGGCTCCTGGGAGAATCCGGCCGGGTCATTCATGGTGCTGGAGGCCAGCGACACGGAGATCGAGGGCGATGAGCTGGATGAACTGCGCTGGCCTCACCAGGGTGGAACGAACATTCTTTACATGGACGGTCACGTCCAGTGGCACAGGGTGGAATACAGCGGGCCGATCACCAGCAATCCTCAGACGGGTCTGCGGATGACCTCGGCTGATCCGCGCTACTGGAAGTTCCCCCCGGCCAGCTCGCAGGGAGACGACGACCGGGGTCCCTGGACCCCGCGGGGAGACGACTGATGGAAAAGACACGTCTGATCGCGCTGGGGACGCTTGCTGGGCTGCTTCTTTCGGGCTGCTCCTCGACCCATGTGGCCAGCGCAGGGGCCACCGGGCAGGCGCCGGTCATCCGGGTGCAGCCAGCCCTGGCTACGGAGCCGGTGCCGAACGACCCGGACGACCCGGCCGTCTGGATTCATCCGCAGGATCCGGCCCGCAGCCTTATCCTGGGTACGGACAAGGACAACGCGAACGGTGGTCTTTTCGTCTACGGGCTGGACGGGAAGCTCGCGCAGTCCTTCACTGGCATTCTGCGCCCGAACAACGTGGACGTGGAATACGGGTTCCGGCTGGGCGGCCGTGAGACGGATATCGCTGTGTTGACAGAGCGGGGGAAGCAGAGGCTGCGCGTCTTTGCCATTGACCGGCAGACGGGCCGCATGACCGACGTGACCGGTTCGACCACGGTCTTCGAGGGGGAGAGCGGCGAGAAAGCCGCTCCCATGGGGATCGCGCTGTATCGGCGGCCCTCCGACGGAGCCGTCTTTGCCATCGTCAGCAGGAAGAACGGCGACTCCGGGAGCTATCTGGGGCAGTATCTCCTGACGGATGACGGCAGCGGCAGGGTGGACTGCCGGGAGGTTCGGCGCTTCGGCGAGTTCGGCGGCACCGGCGAGATCGAGTCCGTGCTCGTGGACGACGAGGCCGGGTTCGTCTACTACTCCGACGAGGAGTTCGGCATCCGCAAGTATCACGCTGACCCGGATGCGCCGGCAGCAGACCGCCAGCTGGTGATCTTCGGTGGGGAAGGTTATCAGGGAGACCGTGAGGGTCTGGCCATATATGCGCTGAACAGTGGGGGGTATCTCATCAGCACGGACCAGATCAAGAACGGGTCCCGCTACTATCTGTATCCCCGGGACGGCGGGCCAGCGCACCGGCACGAACCTGCCATTGCGGTCGTAGAGGGCGGCGCGGACGACACGGACGGCATCGAAGCGGTTTCGAAGCCGCTGGGAGAGCGCTTCCCGGAAGGCATCCTTGTCGTGATGAATAGCAAGGATCGCAACTTCCTGATCTTCGACTGGCGGGACATCCTCAAAGGGCTTCCGCGGGAGGAACCGGCGGCCCGCTAGCGGATTTCCGGCTTGCACAGTCCGTTATTGCGGGTAAGATGTGAGCGGCCGCCCTTTCGGGGGCGGCCGCCATTTCAGGGAGACTTATCCGCAGTATGGGCATACTGGTCGGCAAAGATACGCGCCTGATGGTGCAGGGATTCACCGGGCGCGAGGGGCAGTTTCACTCCCGGCAGATGCTGGAATACGGCACGAACATCGTGGCCGGGGTGACGCCGGGAAAGGGTGGCGCCCAGGAGCTGGGAGTTCCTGTCTTCGACACCGTCCGCGAGGCTCGCGACGCCACCGGCGCGAATGCGACGGTCATCTTCGTCCCGGCACGCTTCTGCCGCGATGCCATCATCGAGGCGGTGGACGCGGGGATACCCCTGATCGTCTGCATAACGGAGGGGATTCCCGCGCAGGACACGGTCTACGCTGTCAATCTGGTGCGCCAGCGGGGCCTCCGGATGATCGGTCCCAACTGCCCCGGCATCATCACCCCGGGCGAGTGCAAGGTGGGCATCCTGCCCGGAGACATCTTCACTCCCGGACCCGTGGGACTGGTGTCGCGCAGCGGGACGTTGACCTACGAGATCGTAGACGAGCTGACGCGTGCCGGGCTGGGGCAATCCACCTGCGTCGGGATCGGTGGGGATCAGACTCCGGGGATGACGTTCCTGGATGTGCTGCCTCTCTTCGAGCAGGATCCCCAGACCCGCGCCGTGGTGCTGGTGGGAGAGATCGGCGGGTCGGACGAAGAGCTTGCGGCGGAATACATCGCGCGGCAGATGACGAAGCCGGTCATCGGATTCATCTCCGGGCGGTCCGCGCCTCCCGGTAAGAGAATGGGCCACGCTGGAGCCATCATCAGCGGACGCACCGGAACCCCGCAGGCCAAGGTGGAGGCGCTGACCGCCGCCGGTGTGAAAGTCGCGGACACCACTCACGATATCCCGGCTCTTGTCCGGGAGGCGCTGGCCTGAATTCATTTACAAAGCCGGTCCGGGTCGCTTCAGTTGTCCGGATGCGAGTTAGCGGGGATTCAAACCGGCCTACTTTCCAGAGGACGCTATGACAAGCATCGCCTTCATCGGGATGGGAGCCATGGGCGCTCCGATGGCGGGAAATCTGCTGAAAGCCGGTTTTCCCGTCACCGTCCACAACCGGACCCGGGAGCGTGAGGAGCCCCTGGCTGCGCTTGGGGCCGCCAGAGCAGCCAGTCCGGCGGAGGCGGCCTCGCAGGCTGTCATTGTCTTCACCTGCGTCAGCGATGTCCCGGACGTGGAGGAGGTCATCTGCGGTCCTCGTGGCGTGCTGCAGGGCATACAACCCGGGCGGCTGGTGGTGGACATGAGCACCATCGGACCGAAGGCGGCGCGCTCCATCGCCACCTGTTGTCGTGAAGCGGGTGCGCGCTTCGTGGACGCTCCGGTCTCCGGAGGACCACTCGGGGCGCAACAGGCCACTCTGTCCATTATGGCGGGCGGCGAAGCAGCCGATCTGGAGGAGGCGTTGCCGGCGCTGCGGGCGATGGGTAAGACCATCGTCCACTGCGGGCCGGTGGGTACGGGACAGGCCACCAAGCTGGTGAATCAGATCGTGGGGGCGTGCACGTTCTGTGCGGTGGCGGAGGGCCTCACGTTCTCTCGGGCAGCCGGGCTGGACGGCGCAAAGACCATCGAGGCCGTTGGCGGAGGCGCTGCGGGAAGCTGGATGATGACGAACCTGGCTCCGCGGATGCTTGCGCACGACTTCGAGGGCGGCTTTAAGGTGTCGCTTCAGGCGAAGGATCTGCGGCTGGTGCTTGCGGAGGCGGACGAGATGGGCCTGCCTCTGCCCATCACACGGCTTGTGATACAGCTTCTGACCTGGCTGGAGGACAACGGACACGGTCAGCACGGCACGCAGAGCATCATCGCGGCCTATGAAGCCATTCGGGGAAAGGAGCCGCAGAGCAAAATCGGGCTGGAGCCGGGAGGAGCTGGCGGCGAAGCTGTCTAATGCCGCCGTAGAGCGCCGCCGCGTCCGCGGCGCCGGGCGGAAACCGGCGGATCGTGCAGACACAGGCGAAAATCCCGGTCAAAACTCCCGGTCCCTCTTCGGGCGAGGAATCTCCCGCGAGAGCCTTCACTCCGCGCGCACTCGTGCTGGGGCTCATCGTCACCACCGTCATCAACCTGTGGTTGCATCACGCTGAACTGACACTTTCCGGGCGCGGGCACAGCGCCATCTCCAACACATCCATTCCTCTCGGCGCGTTCGATATGCTTTTCGCGCTGGCGGCGGTGAACCTGCTGGTGGGCTTCGCCGCGCCCTCGCTGCGACTGCGGCGCGGGGAGCTGATCATCATCTACACGATGTCGGCGGTCTCCACTGTCCTGTCCAGCTCCGGCGGGCTGCATTTCCTGCTGCCCGCTCTGACCACTCCCTTCTTCTTCGCCACGCGGGAGAACCGGTGGGCGGAGCTGTTCCACCCGTATATCCCGGACTGGATGGCGGTGAAGGACAGGGGTGCCCTGACAGGTTTCTACTACGGCGGTCGCGAAGTGGACTGGGCGGCCTGGCTTGCGCCGCTGGCATCCTGGCTGGGCTTCCTGACGGTCTTTGCATTCTCCACTCTGTGCGTCACCCTCATTCTGCGCCGCCTGTGGGTGGACAACGAGAAGCTGCCGTTTCCCACTGTCACGCTTCCGCTGGAGCTCACCCGGGAAGGAGTGCCACTCTTCCGCAACCGCCTGTTCTGGGCGGGACTCGCCCTTACCCTGGGACTTCAGGTTTTGAACACGCTCAGTTGGAACATCCCTCAGGTGCCTTCCATCAATACCCGCGGCATCCGTCTGTCCGACTGGCAGCTTTCGCCGCCGTGGGACTCCATTGCCTCCACGCAGCTCAGCGTTTTCGGGTTTGCTGTCGGAATCGGCTATCTGCTTTCCACCGAGGTCGCTTTCAGCTGCTGGTTCTTCTTCCTCATCACCCGCGCGGAGATCGTCTGGGGGAAGATGAGCGGCTGGTCGCTGGGCGCAAGCGAAGGAGCGCTGAGTGCCTTTCCGTGGATCGGGCACCAGGGGGCGGGCGCGTATCTGGGCATCACGCTGGCGCTGCTGTGGATGGGGAGGCGCTACTTCGCTTCGGTGTGGCGTTCGGCGATCGGGCGGCCTCCCGAGGGGTTCGAGGATGAAGCCCGCGTGTACCGTTTCGCTGTGGCGGGTCTTGCGCTGTCGCTGGTGGCTATGGCGGCGTTCTGTATTGTGGGAGGCATTCAGCCCCGCACGGCGGCCGTTTTCCTGCTGCTGACGATTGCCTACCTTATAGCCGCCACACGCACCCGCGCCGAGACCGGCAACGCCTGGCCCACCGGCCCGGATGTGGACGCGTATTCGCTTATGACCACCGTGGGGGGCACGCGCATCTTCTCCCCCGCCGACCTGACGGTGCTGCTGTTCGTGCGAAGCGCCACCGCCGCGCAGGACTTCCGCGGAGCCTGCATGCCCCATCAGCTGGACGCGCTGAAGATGGGACCGGAAGGAGGGCTCAGGGTGGGCCAGGTGGCGTTCGCTCTGATGCTGGCGACAGTGCTGGGAGTGATCATCAGCGCGGTCATTGCGGTGACGCTGTTTACGAACCTGGGGGCGGTGGCGCGGATAGACGCCTGGCGCGGACTGGCGGGCTTGCGGGCTTTCGATGCAGCCAGCTCTCTGATGCTCGCCCCGCGCGACCCGGACCCGGCGGGTGCTGCCGCGGTAGGGTTCGGCATGCTCACCGTGTTCGCCCTTATGGCCGCACGGGTGCAGTGGGTCTGGTGGCCCTTCCACCCCATCGGCTATGCGATGGCCAACACTCCCACCATGAACTACGCCTGGGTATCCATGCTGGTGGCGTGGGCCGCCAAGGTGATCATCGTGCGGACCGGTGGCATGCGGCTCTATCGGCAGGCTCTGCCGTTCTTCCTGGGTCTGATTGCAGGGGACTTCCTGGGAGGCGGCTCCACCACTCTGGCCGCCATCCTGTTCGGCACCAACGCCTACCCCGCCAACTGGTGACCTGTGGAAAAGCCCGGCGGTTTGCCGCCGGGCTTTGAAACGCGTATTCTTGCTGCAGGGATCTCAGAACCCCGGATCCGGCTCCGGAGGCGGGCCCATCGGTCCGCCTGGCGGAGGACCATCCATCGGAGGAGGCCCACCCGGAGGCGGAGGTCCTATCGGCTGTCCCGGCCTCTCGTCCCGTTCGGGAAGCCGCGGCCAGATGCGCTTCCGGCGTTCCTGCCGCTCCTTGAGGATCTCGGTGAGCTTGCGGTTCTGCTCGGGCGTCAGTAACCTGCGCACGCCGGTCCAGAATTCGATGCCTTCTACGATCACCTGCGAGCGCAACCTTCCGATCTGCTCCACCAGATTCTTGGCGCGCGCCGCGTCAGGCTGGTCTTTCAGAAGTTCCTCGGAAAGCTGGCGGTAGAGCGGCGGCAGCTGCTCCATGGTCTCCCTGACCTTTTTGCCCGTGGCCTCGGCGAGCTGGCGGAT
>CALCJH010000004.1 GCA_937967775.1 uncultured bacterium
GTCCGGGCTGTATCTGACCATCCGGGAGATCCAGGGGCGGGACACGGCGCTCGGACAGCATAACCTGAAGATGCAGGATCCTCCCAACCCTGGCGATGTCCTTGAGGTGGCCCGTACCGACGACTTGCTGCCGTACGCCACTGTTACGGTGAAGAGCGTGGAGATGTTGGAAGACAACGTCCACCGGTTGGTCTTCCAGGATCCCCTGCCACAGGGGGTGCGGGTGGGCGATGTAGTGGGAAATGCCACGCTTGTGCCGCGGGTGCGCATCTTTAACTGCCGCGTCTCCCGCAACCGCGCCCGGGGATTCCTTCTGCAGACCCGGGATGTCATTGTGGAAGGATGCCACTTCAAGGACATCACATCCGGAGGGATCTGGGTGATGACGGAAGTGGTGTATTTCCACGAGTCCATCGGGACCCGCAACGTCATCGTGCGGTTCAATACATTCGAGAACTGCAACTACGGCGGCCCTCCGGGTGAATCCGTGCTGTCTGTGTTCGCCTACCTCGCCGACTTCCGCTTTCCGCCGAAGCCGGGCGTGCACCGGGACATCACCCTGCAGGGCAACCGGATCCGCGGGTCTGACAACTGCGGGATCCTCGTGGCCGGAACGGACGGCATCAGGATCTTGAACAATACTATCGAAGACGTCTGCCGGAGGCCCAGCCGGCCGGAAGGTACGACGGCCATCTACGTGACGTCCACGCGGAACGCTGTCATCTCCAGGAATACAGTGCTGCCGGACCGGCAGGGAGACGGGTTTGCCGATGCTCTGCGGCTGGGCCCCGGCAACGAAACGAATACGATCATCCTCAGCGGCAATCGGGGATTCTGAGGAAGCTCTCAGCAACCCCGGCCCAGCCGCCCTCTTCTTCTACTCGTGATGACCTTCGCCGTGGTGCTCTTCTCGCTCCTTGTGTTCGGCCTTTTCAGTCCGGGCAGTACCTGCCGGGCTTCCTTCAGGAGCGCTCTCAGCAGCAGCTTTCGCGGCCCAGTTCTTGAGCGCATCACGATCGGCCTGAGACAGGCGCGCAGACGGATGGGAAAGCAGATAGGAAGGCAGAGGCATTTTGCCGGCCTCCACCTCTTTCCAGGCCTCCTTCGCCACCTCACCCGCTTCAGCACCGGCTTCCCACTCCGAGAAGTTCAGATGCTCACGACCTTCGCGCACGTGCCTGGTGACCATCCACGAAACCGGCGCGACCCGGCTGTACCACGGCCATCGCGTCTGGTTGGAGTGACAATCGTAGCAGCTCCGCTCCAGGATGGGCTGCACCTCAGGGGGAGCCGCAAAGGCTGCCTTTACCGGAGGATTGCTCCGATCCACGGGAACGAACTGAATGGCGAGGAATGCCAGCACAACAAGCGCCAGAAGCCAGCGGAGTATCACGTCGCTAAACCTCCTTTTTTCGGAATGTTCTCCTCCACGGGACCGTTGTCCTGCGTCGCACCGTTCGGAGGCGTTTCTTACCGGAAGACTGTGATGCCTTGAACCGCTTGCTGTCTGCCTGAGCGTCCCAGACCGACGCGGCAAAAAGGGAGGGGAAGACACGGAGCGTCTTCCCCTCCCCGGCTGGCACTGGCTATCGGGGTCTGAAGCAAGTCCGTGGCCTTGCAGGGCCGCCTTTATCCTGGAATGGCGAGCACCCGGAACCGCGCAGACGTCCCATCGGCCGGAGCCGTGAAGAAATACTCGCTGCAGGAGCGCAGGTCCACACGGCCGCCATTCTGGAGGTCCAGGAGGGTGAGAGTCATACCGAACGGCACCGTCTCAACACCGTAGAAGCGCAGGCTATGCTGCTGTCCCGGGGCGCTTGTGGCGACCTCGAATTCCCAGGTGTGTCCCTGCGGAGACGGCAGCCGGACATCGCTGGCATGCTGCGCCCCTCCGCCGCCAGGGAAGTAGACATCCACATACCTGGAGCCGCGAGGCGGGTTGGCGATGCCATCCAGCGACGAATCGTCCGAGACTCCCAGGAAATTGTCGGGGTCCATCATGCCGCCGCCAGTCGCGGTGATGCCGATGAACCACTCGCCGCTCTGAACGGGCGCCGGCGTAATGTCGGGCAGGCCGGGCTCTACAGGCGCCTGCGGCGCCCTCGGCTGTCGTCGACGGTCGCGGCCGCGGCTGCGCGCCTCCTCCAGCCGGTCATCCACCGCTGCGATTCCGGCCGAAGCAGGCGCGGGCGGAGGCGTTGAAACGCCTGCCGGGTGAAGCTCAACTTCGGCTTCCTTGCCGGCGAACACCCAGTATCCCTTCCAGGGCTCGATGACCTTGCGTGCGCCGGTCAGAGTCGGGTGGATCAACTCATAGCCCCAGGCATCCGGCAGCTTGATGAACGTCCAGCAGTATTCCAGCAGCACTTCGGCTGCACGGGCCTGCGCCAGAGTCAAAGACTGGCCGTTGTAGATAACCCGGGTGTCGCGCCAGTCAATATCCGTGATGAACGGACTCCCGATCTGGTTCCAACCCGGATAAACACGCACCCGGAACGGCTGCGTCTGATCCACCAGGCGCCCGGCCGGAGCGATCATCCGGCGCTCCGGTGTGCCAATCCAGTACGCTTCACCGGGCTTCACTTCGCTCAGCATAGGATCGTTCATCTCGCCGGTGAACGGGTTGTACAGGGCGTAACGGAAATCTGCGGGGAGCCAACGCGCCAGAGCTGACGCAGTCTGCCCGCCGAACAAAGACGCGACGGAAGGATTCAAAGGCTGGAGCGGAATGCTGATCATGTCCAGCCCTTCGACCTCCCGCGAAGGCCCGCGGCAGGCGAAGACGAGACTGGCTCTAGCTTCGGGAACGCCTGTTGCCGCCGGACGCACAGCCGTGATGGTCCACTGGCCGGAAATATCCGGTGTTATGCTCAGCGAAACCTTGCCATCAAGCCCTGTGCGCATTCCCCGCTGCTGAGCCTTGCCATCCGGTCCGGTGATCGTGATCTGCAGATCTTCCTCGTCTGCAGGGTCCACCTGTGCTGTCAGCCGCAACAGGCTGCCGATTTCCGGTTCTGTCGGGTCGGCAGAGAGAGCGACAGTGGTATTGACCGTGGTTGCGTTGACGATGTAGGTCGCCGTGGCCAGAGTGGTGTTTGTCTCCAGCGGACGGGCGGCCAGCTCCACGCTCCAGGCCGTACCAGAGCGCGTATCTGCTGGCACGGTCACCTGCACCACCACCTTCAGCACCGAATCCGGTGGAAGCGGCGGCGTCTGCGTCAGAACCTGAGTCTCGGTCTCCTGGCGGACGCCATCTCCATTCTCGTCCAGATAGACAGTGCCGTTCCACCCGGACGGGGCTGTCAGGAGAATGCGGAACTGATCCTCGGCATTGCCCAGGTTGCGAACTTCGGCGGGCATACTAACTACCCGGGAAGGCCTGCCCGTCACAGCACGCGATGGAGGGCTAAATGAAGCGGCCACCTTCCGGCCGACAACAATCTGCAGCCTGTTGCTGACCGCCTCACCCAGCAGAGTTCCTTCCTGGTTGGTATAGCGGGCGGTCGCTACGCACTCGATCACGGTCCCCGCGGGCGTCCCCACCCCGACAGCCGCGGTCCGCAGCAGCGGTATCAAAAGGATTATCAAAAGAGCCGCAGTCAGCAGCTCGTGCCAGCGCCTGTGCATTGTCCTAACCCCCTCGGGGAAGTGCTTTACGGCCTGCGACCGTCGGCGGTGCGGCATTCAATCAACCGCCGGTCTGCAGGCGGACCCGCGCTGCGCACGTCCGGGCCAGCCTGATTGGACGCGGTGGTGAGCGCGGTAGCGGCATAGAGATGCGAGAAGGCGAGGCGGGAATCTGCGTGTGGGCCGTATCCGGCCGGGGGCAGCCCTTTCTACCCGGGAGGCGGCCCGGGAAGAGTCAGAGCAGCATCCGGACAGGTGTTTCGGCAGCCCGGCGATCATTCGGACAGCCATCTCGGCAGCCCGGGCAGACCCGTGGCTTTGCGTCGCTGCCTTTCGGCAGCTTTGCCTTTCTCGCTCACTGTGGATTGTCAATGACAGTGTTCCAGCACCCGTCAGTGTTGCGGGCTGGCACGAATACCGGTT
>CALCJH010000005.1 GCA_937967775.1 uncultured bacterium
TTACCTGCGCTCCATTTTCAGCCGACAGAGGGGAATGGATGCCCTATGGTACCTTCCCCTGGCGCGCCTGGAGTTCCGGCGTCCGGTCATTTTCCCCAAGCCCAGGGAGGTGACGGAGTGGAAAAAAGAGTATCGGGATGAATACTTCCGGCTCTGGGAGGAATTTGAGCGCGCCTGCGGGCCGCTGAAAGAGATCGCCGACCCGGCCCTCTTCCTGGAAGTCCTCCTGCAGCGGATGCTGGAGTTTACATGGTGTATTCCCTCTGCCTGGTATGGCGCGGTGCCGGACATCAGCCTCTATGACCACAGCCGGATGACGGCGGCACTGGCGGTCTGCCTGACCGTGGACGGCCGCAGCGGAGCGTGGTGCCGGACGGCCGGGGACGATGAAGAGGTGGCCGTCCTGGTCGCCGGGGACATGGCCGGGATCCAGGATTTCATCTACACTCTCTCCTCCGCCGGAGCGGCCCGGACCTTGCGCGGACGGTCCTTCTACGTCCAACTCCTGACGGAAGCCGTGGCCGACTTCGTCCTGCGCCGGTTGGGGCTCCCGCCGACCAACCTGATTTACGCCGGGGGCGGCAACTTCTACCTCCTGACGGGCGTCTCCCAGCAGGAGCGCCTGCAGGAAATCCACCGCGAGGTCGTCCAGCGGCTGGTCGTTGCCCATAAGGGGACGGTCCACCTGGCGCTGGCCTGGACCACTCTGAAGAAGGGGGAGTTTGACCGGAAGCGTTTCCCCGAAGCCTGGCGGCGGCTCCACGAGGACGGCTTGCTTCCGGCCAAATACCGACCGCTGGCCGCCCTTCCGGAGGACGAACTCTTCGCCTGCGTCGGCGAGCCGCTGGGCGTGGGGGGAGACCGGGATACCAGTTGCAGTATCTGCGGGGCCGAACAACAGAAAGGGGAACGCTTCCGGGTGGAGGAGGAACCGGGCGCCGAATCCATCCGCAAATGCGAACTCTGCGCCAGTTTTGAGGACCTGGGCCGGTCCCTGACCCACGCCACCCATTTCCTCTGGCTTCAGGCTCCCATCCCCCCGGCTCCTTCCATATCTTCTATCCCTCCCAAAGATACCTCCGCCCGCACCTGGCAGGCGGGTCTGGAGGCTTTTGGAGTACGGGTGGCCCTCGTAGATGCCCGTCAATTCCCGCAGAAGCCCGGCGTCCTGCCGAACCTGGAGGGGGTGACCCTGGTCCGGCTCAGCCGATTCCCGGGGACGGAGCAGGTAGACGAAACGCCCCTCCTGGCCGCGCTGCGCCCCATCCCCGTTGTGGGGACGGTGCGTCCTCTGGCCCAACTGGTGCCCTCGGACTACCCGACGCTGGACCGGCTCGCCCGGCGCGCCCGGGGTATCCCCCGCTGGGGCGTGCTACGGATGGACGTGGACGACCTGGGGCGACTCTTTCAGGAGGACCTGACCCTCTCCCGCCTGGCGACGCTCTCCCTGAGTTTGCGGCTCTTCTTTGAGGGCTGGCTGCCCAACCTGGCGGGTCCGCAGGAGGAGGACCGCGACGACTTGCGCCCGCAACTGTATCTCCAGTACGCCGGAGGCGACGACCTCTTCCTGGTCGGCGCCTGGGACGCGCTGCCCCGCTTCGCCGAACGGGTTCGCCGTTCCTTTGCCGACTACGTGGCCCAGAACCCGCGCATCACCCTATCCGGCGGCATTAGCCTGGCCGACATCAAGTATCCCCTCTATCAGGCCGCGCGCGATGCGCAGGACGCGGAGCAGGCGGCCAAAGGACTGCCCAGCAAAAACGCTGTCGCCTTCCTGGGCCAGGCGCTATCCTGGGAACTGTTTTCCGAGGCCCGGCAGCGCGCCGACATGCTGGCCGACTGGTGCGAGAACAGGGGCGCTCCCCGGGGCCTCCTCCAGAGCCTCCTGGAGATCGCCGCCGAATACGAGCGCAACCGAAAACAGAACCGGAAGGGGAGAAACCGCCTCCACTTTGGCCGGTGGATGTGGGTCTCCTTCTACCAGTTGACTCGGACCGCGGCCGGAGTCAAAGATAAAGAGGTGAAAGAGGGCATCATCGTCCTTCGGGACGAGTTGCTGACCTCGGCCACTCTGATCCAGACCATCGGCCTGGCTGCCCGCTGGGCCGAGTTGTTGACCCGCAAGAGGGAGGCCGGCAATGATGGGCGGGGAGAGTAGCAATTGGAAAGAGTATGCCCCCCTTGTGGAAGAACGTATTCGGCGTCGTGCAGAAGGCCCGACTCTGGAGAAAAAGCGGGAGCACTACGATATAGTTCGGTTACTTCAGAACCCTTGACCAGCAGTATCCTGATACAAATACAAAAAAGGAGGTTAAAATGCACAGCCAGGTTTACTCCAGAGAACAGCAGACGGTTCCCATTCCCGACCGGTCGGTCATTGCGCGCATCATTGCCGAGGGAGACCCGGAGACGCTGGTGCAGTGGGCCGAAGACATCGGGAGGGCCATCGCCCGACAGGTAACCACCAGCCAGATTCGCAACATCTTCGGCACGGCCCGTCAGATTCAACTGCGCTGGCCCAATGACCCCGAAGGCGCCTACCGGGACGCCGTCCTCCTGCGTCCCAAACTGAGTTACTTCGCCAAACGGGAAGGACGGGCCATGGAGGACCTGCGCAAAGTCCTCACCCCGGCTCTGGAAATGGTCAGCCAGGGGCCGGAGGCAGAGCGGCAGGTCCGCTTCAATCGCTTTATGGACTTCTTTGAGGCCATCGTGGCCTTCCACAAAGCCTACGGCGGAAATTAGGAGGTAACCCATGACCGACGTGACGCTGATCGGACGTATCCTCATCACCGGACGAATCCGCGCGGTGACCGGCCTGCACATCGGCGGCTCGCCCGGCGCCCTGGCCATCGGCAACGTGGATATGCCCGTCATCCGCGATCTGGTGACCGGGCGGCCCTACATCCCCGGCTCTTCTCTGAAGGGCAAGATGCGCTCCCTGGCCGAAAAGGTGACCGGCGCGCCGCAGAACCGTTCCATCGGCAGGGACGTGCGCATCCACGTGGCCGAAAACCGGGACGAGTACGACCGCTATTGGGTCAACCCCCTCTTCGGCGTCCCCGGCGAGGTCAAGTTTGACGTCCCCGCGCCCACCCGCCTGATCGTCCGGGACGTGCCCCTGGACGAAGAAAGCGCCAAGCGGTTGCTTTCCGTCCGCACCGATATGCCCTACACCGAGGTCAAGTGGGAGGCCGCCATTGACCGGGTGACCAGCGCGGCTACCCCCCGGCAGTTAGAGCGCGTCCCCGCCGATACTGTCTTCGCGCCGATGGAGATGGTCTTCAGCCTCTACCTGACCGGGGACGTGGAACTCTTTGGCCATCTCCTCACCGCTATGCAACTGCTGGAAGACGACTACCTGGGCGGGCAGGGAAGCCGGGGGTCGGGCAAGGTCCGCTTTGAGGGACTGACGCTGACCGGCAAGAAGGGGGATACGTATGCGACCGTTGGCGAGAAGGGACCCTACGATAGCCTGGAGCACCTTCTGCAAGAGAAAGCGCAGATACTGAATTGGGTTCGCCAGTTCTTCCCTCTGTAAGGAGGCCGGCGATGATGGTGGTTCACCTGAATCCGCGCGGCCCCTTTCACGTGGGGGAACTGGGGGTGGGCCGGGAGGAGACGTTGCCCTACGTCCCCAGCGACACCCTCTACGCCGCCTTCGTCTACGCGTGGAGCGTCTCGGGGGACCCCGGCCCCTTTGTCTCCCCGCCTCTGCGCCTGACCTCGGCCTTCCCGCGCGTGGGGATGCTGCGCCTCTACCCGCGCCCTTTCGTGCGCATCCACGCCGCGCGGGAACGGCGCGAAGAACTGGGCAAGAAACTCCTCCGCTTCGGCTGGTGCTCCGAACGGATCTTTCTCCTGCTGCTGCAGGGGGCCGACGTGACCACTGTGGCCCAGCCGGAGAACTTCATCGGCGGGGTCTGGTTCCATCCGGAGGACATCCCTCACATCCCCTCGCCGCCCGACGGGGAGGAGAATTGGGCCCGGTTCTGGGCGGTCTCTCCCCCTGTGCCCCGCGTGGCCATTGACCGGGCCTCCAACACTCCCAATCTCTTCCACAGCGGGCGGCTGACCTTCGGACCGGAGTGCGGCCTCTGGTTCGGCGTGGAATTGGTCGCTCCCGATGGCCGCGCCCGTCTGGAGCGCGCGCTGAACCACCTGGCCGACGCGGGCCTGGGGGGCCTGCGCTCCACGGGCCACGGGGCCTTCACCTTCACATTCGGGGAGGCCATCCTCCCCGCTCCGCTCACACCCGCCCCGTACGCCGTGACCCTCTCCCGCTATCTCCCGGCCGACGCGGAGGAGGTCGCTATCGCTCTCCGATCCGGCGGGTCTGCCTACAGACTGGTCTGGGTGGGCGGCTGGTGTCAGGACGACGCCGGCCACCCCTGGCGGCGCAAACAGGTCCGTATGGTCTGCGAAGGGAGCGTCCTGCGCTGGGACGGCCGTCCCCTGGGCCGTATCGCCGACCTGAAGCCCGATGGGGTGGGGAGATTCGGCGACCGGCCTGTGCTGCGCTACGGCATGGCCTTCCCCGTGCCGGTCGCTCAGGAGGCGTTGCTATGATATACCGCGTCACCGTCTCCCTGATTTCGCCGCTCCACATCGGCACCGGCCGGGTGCTTCTGCGCGATTACGACTTTAAGGTCGTCGGAAACCAGACCTGGGTCCTGAACCAGGATGCCATCCTGGCCGATGCCTACGACCGCGCCGGCCCACGGGCCGAGGGAGCCTTCCTCACGCTTCCCCCCGGCCAGTTGGTCGGCGACCGTGAACTGCGCGAAGGCTCCCCCTTTGTCCGCTACGCTCTGGACGGCACGACGACCGTGGACCAGGTGCGGGAGCAGATTAAAGACGTCTACGGCCACCCCTACCTGCCCGGCTCTTCCCTCAAAGGTGCCCTGCGGACCGTCCTGATGAGTTATGCCCTCCGCTCCGGCTTCTGGAAGCCCGACCTGAGCGCGCTGAGCGACCGGCGGGAGTGGGCGGGGCAGCCGTGGGAGCGCGCCGTCTTCGGGCCGGACCCCAACCGGGACCTGATGCGGGCGCTGCGCATCGCCGATAGCGACCCGCTGCCCCTCTCCCCGTCGCCGCTCATGCTCCTCAACGCCCAGGTCTTCACCGCCGACGGCAGACCCGGCTCCCCGATCGTCGTGGAAGCCCTCAAGCCGGATACCGTCTTCCACACCACTCTGACGCTGGATGAGTTTCTCTTTTCGGACGCGGCACGCGCGCTCCGCTTCGCCAACCGGCGCGAGTGGCTGACCGACCTGGCCCGGATTTCCCGCGAGGTCTCCCGGGCCCGGATAGAACGGGAGCAGGAGTGGTATCGGAGTCATCCCTCCTTCCAAAAAGTCCTCTCTTTCTACCATCAACTGGCGCAGGCCCGCTTGGGCCCGAACGCCTTTCTCCTCCAGATCGGCTGGGGCGCCGGCTGGACGGCGAAGAGCGTTGGCTTCTGGCTCCCCAGAGCGGCCCAGGATACCCTCCGCCGGCGCTACAGATTGGGGAAGCCCCCCCGGGCCGGCCGGGATTGGCAACCGAACCCGGCCCGTCCCTTCCCCCGGAGCCGCCGCCTGCGCGCTCGCCGCTCCCAGAATCAGGTCCTCCCCGACTGGCCCCTGGGATGGGTCCTGGTAGAGATGGAGGAAGTCCGATGAAGGCCGTCTCCTTCCTGGGTACGTCCCCTTACGAGAAGGTCACCTATGTCTATCGGCAGGACGGGCAGGAGCGGGAATACACCACCGACCTCTTTCCGGAGACCCTCTTCCACTTCTTCCCGGACCTGGAGACCCTCTACCTCTTCGCCACAAAGGCCGTTCAGGAGCATCGCAACCTCCAGGCGTTGAGGGAGCGGATCCCTCCGGAACGCCTGAGGGTCGTCCCTATTCCGGAGGGCCGGTCGGAGGAAGAACTCTGGGACATCTTCTCCGCGCTGACAGAGACGGTGAAGGAGAGAGAGACGGTCGTCTTTGACATCACCCACTCCTTCCGGTCTATTCCCTTCCTGACCTTCCTGGCGGCAGCGTATCTGCGGGCCGCCCGCCGGGTGCATATCCGCGCTGTCGTGTATGGCGCTTACGAAGCTCGGCCCAAAGGGGATCCCGGCCCCCGCCCCGTCTTTGACTTGACCTCCTTTGTCTTTCTGCTGGACTGGCTGGCGGCGACCAATCAGTTTATCCATACCGGCGACGCCCAGTATCTGGCCCGCCTGCTGGTCCGGGAAGGGGCGGCGCGCCGCTCCGGCGCGCTGAAGAACGCCGGAAGAGACCTGGAGGACTTCTCCCGCGCCATAATGCTCTGTCGCCCTCTGGAAGTGATGGAGAAGGCCGGGCGGCTGAGCACCGTCCTCCAAAAAGGGAGCCAGGACCTCTCCCGCTGGGCCCGTCCCTTTGAGGTGATGGCCGGGCGCATTGAGGAGGAGTACGGCCGCCGCGCTCTCCGCAATCCCCTGGAGGACGTCCGGCAGAGCCTGCGCCAACAAATGGACCTTGTCCGCTGGTACGCTGACCACGGCCAGATCATCCAGGCCGTCACCCTGGCCCGGGAATGGGTCGTCACCGCCGTCGGCTGGCGGCTACACGGGGGATTTGTCCTCAAAAACGAGGAACGGGGAGAAATAGAGCGGGGGCTTTCCGGTCTCTGCCGGGTCGCCCAGGGACGCTCATCTCCCGGTGAGTTGAACGAGGTGGGCCGGAAACTGCAGGAATGGCCGGAGGCCGACTCGCTCTGCAACCTGTGGAACCGATTAACCGCCGTCCGCAACGACCTGGACCACGCCGGGATGAATCCCAGCCCGATGAGCGCCGGTACGTTGAGCCAGAAGACGCAGGAAGAGATTCTCCCCGCCCTGGAGGCGCTGGCCGGGCAGTGGGAATTGACGGAGGAGGTCGGATGCTCGTCCTGAACTTCTCCCACCCCCTCGCTCCGGAGCAG
>CALCJH010000006.1 GCA_937967775.1 uncultured bacterium
CACGGACATCACAAGAGACGGACGTTTCGGTGAGCGCTGGCTGGTTGCTCTGGACGACCGGGTCGCCGTCTTCGATCCGACGCCGGATCAGGCCTCCGTCCTCGTGGAGGTTCCTTATTCCCAGATCCAGCAGATCGAGGCCGAGCCGCTGGTCGGGGGCGGCGTGCTTGTAGCGTCCAACGATGGCCAGAAGGTGGTGCTGCTGCACTATTCCAACACGCTGTCCGGAAAGTTCGGACGAGTGGCACGAAGCCTTCAGGCGATCGCGAACGGAGAGGAGCAGCCCGAGCCGGGCGAGGACGAGGAGGGCGAAAGCTGTCCCTCCTGCGGCAGGGCGCTTCCCACCTATTCCCGGGTGTGCCCGCACTGCCTGGACAAAGGAAAGGTGCTTCGACGGCTTCTGGGCTACCTGAAGCCGTATTATCTGACCGCGCTTGGCACCTCGCTGCTCTTGTTGGTCAGCACAGTGGTGAGCATGGCCCCGCCGTTCATCAACCGGTACATGTTCGACCTGGCCCTGGTGCCGGTGGACAAGACGGCGACGGCTCGCACGCGCATCACCTGGCTGCTGGTGCTGGTGGGGTTGCTGCTCGTTGCACGGCTGGTAGCATACGGCACCGGCGTGTGGCGGATGCAGTTGACGGCCTGGCTCGGCGGCCGTGTGACGCTGGACGTGCGCCGCCAGCTTTACAACGCTCTGCAGCGTCTGTCGCTCGCCTACTTCGACCGGCGGCAGATCGGCGCGGTCATGAGCCGCGTGACGCAGGATACAGGAGCCCTGCAGGGATTTCTGGTGGGCAGCGCGCAGTACTTTCTGATCTTCCTGCTGCAGCTCATCATCATCTGCGTCCTGCTGTTCCTGACCAGCTGGCCTCTGGCGCTGATCGCGCTTTCGCCCGCGCCCATTGTCGCCGGCATCACCCTTCTTTCCACGCGGCGTCTGCGCTACGTCTACACTCGCTTCTGGACTTCGTGGAGCCGCCTGAACGCCATGCTGAGCGACTCGCTCTCCGGCATCCGTGTGGTTCGGGCTTTCGCCCAGGAAGGAAGGGAGGTCCGACGCTTCGACGAGAACACGGAGGCGCTATTCGAAAGCGAATACTCCGCCGCGCGTCTGGTGAACCTGCTGATGCCCACCCTCTCGGTCATCATCGAGTTCGGGCAATATCCGGTGTGGCTGGTGGGCGGAATCATGGTGGTGAAGGGCGACATGACCTTCGGGCGCCTGATGATGTTCACCGGCTACCTGGCGATGTTCTACGGTCCCCTGCAGTGGTTGACCAACCTGGCAGACTCCGTGCCGCGTTCTCTGACGGCGGCGGAGCGGATCTTCGAGGTGCTGGACACGGAGCCGGAGGTCGCGGATTCGGAAAATGCGGTTCCTCTGCCGCATATCCACGGGGATGTGGAGTTCCGGAACGTCTACTTCGGCTATGACCGCAACAAGCCCATTCTCAAGGACGTCAGCCTGCACGTGCGGCCGGGAGAGATGATCGGTTTGGTGGGCAAGACCGGCGCCGGGAAGAGCACGTTCATCAACCTGGTCTGCCGCTTCTACGACCCGCAAATGGGTCAGGTGTTGATAGACGGTGTGGACGTCCGGGCGGTACGACTCAGCGATCTACGCAGCCAGATCGGCGTGGTGCTGCAGGAGCCGTTCCTTTTCAGCGGGACCATCGCAGAGAACATCGCCTACGGAAAGCCGAACGCCACGCCCGAGGAGATCATGCGGGCGGCCAAGGCGGCCAACGCGCACGATTTCATCATGAAATTCCCGGATGGCTACGATACTCAGGTGGGCGAGCGGGGCGGGCGGCTCTCAGGAGGCGAGCGGCAGAGGATCTCCATCGCCCGGGCCATCCTGCACAATCCTCGAATTCTCATCTTCGATGAGGCCACCAGCGCCGTGGACACGGAGACGGAGAAGCAGATCCAGGAAGCCATCGAAAGGCTGGTTCAGAACCGCACCACGTTCGCCATCGCGCACCGGCTGTCCACACTTCGCAAGGCGGACCGCATCGTGGTCATCGACGACGGGCGCATTGTGGAGCTGGGAACGCACGACGAGCTGCTGGACCTGCGCGGGCATTACTGGAGGCTGGTGCAGATGCAGACGGACCTTACGCGGACCAGGGTGGCGGTCTGAGGGAGGGTAGAATGACGCAGGAGGTTGTGCGCGACCCGGACACTCCGGAAGTCAGGCTGGATCTCGAAGTGCGCCTGCTGGACCCTGCAATGCTGAGCATCCACAGGGTGGGCGACTCCCTCGGCATCACTGTCGGCGACCGCAGCTATCCCCAGGTGGAGGCGCGTCGGGCTTTTCCGCTGACCCGCAAGAACGAGTACATCACCTTTTTCGATATGAACGAGAATGAGATCGGCATGCTGCGCGACATCCGCAGCCTGCCCATCCAGGCGCGTCAGCTGCTGGAGGCGGAGCTGGAACAGCGCTACTTTACGGCGCGCATCCGCAGGGTGCGGTCCTGCAAGGAGGAGTTCGGGGTGTTCCGCCTGGACGTGGAGACAGACAAAGGGCGCAGGGAGTTTCATCTGC
>CALCJH010000007.1 GCA_937967775.1 uncultured bacterium
GGAAAGCTTCTATGTCGCCCTGGACGTTGACTCCGAGGCGCGCGAGCCCATCCTTCGTGAACGCATCGTCCTGCTTGCCGACGATGGTAGGCAGGGGGATCCAGCCTTTGCCCGGAGCCAACATCTCCACCACCGGCGAGCCGTCTCCCAGGGTCAAAACCCCTCCAAAAAGCGGCGGCCGTCCCTCAAGCGCCGCGTCCCCATCGAGAGGGGCGACAACCATGCTCTGAGGCATGACAGGCTGGGTCCGAGCGTGCGCGGCTGGGACGATCTGAAATCCACCCCGGCACTCCGGCGGTCGTCCCTCGTCCTCCGGGCGAAGCGCCGGCGCGGTGGATATGGTGACGACTCCCCCATGGTTCGTATTGAGAGCGCCCACACCGGTATATGCCGTTCCGTCGAACCTCCCGGTGCCGCGGACCGGACGTAGCACGGTCGCGATCCGCTTGCGGGAACCATCGCTTATGAGCGTCTCCACGCTTCCCCCGGGCCTGTTCCAGAAGAGGATCTCCAGGGGTGCTTCTGGCACCTGGTGGCTGTCTATCCGCAAAATGTCGCCGGGCGATGGCCGCCAGTCCTTGGGGATCTCACGAACACTTCCGGCCTGCTCCAGACGCACGGGATCCCCTGCAAGCGGGGCCAGATCACGGAAGATGGCAGTGCCCGCAGGAATGTCGGTGAGGATGGCGGATGGTCCGGGGACGTGTCCCCCGTAGCGATGTGGCATGTGCCCGAACTCGCGCGGCTGGATGCTGATCCCTCGCAGATTGCCCCCGGATGCCGGGAGGCGGATCCTGATTCCGTGGACAGCTGTAGCCGCGACGCTTCCGGGCGGAGCATACCTGGCTGCCGGGAAAGTCTGTACAGCCTGAGTGGCCGGTCTGATAACACGGCCTACCGTCGCCCAGGCTCCTTCCGTTCCCGCGCGAGCCTGCACCCGTCCACCCGGCGAGTTCTCGATACGCAGCTGAAGGAGGGTTTCAGCCGGGAAGCAGATGCCGGCTGCGGCCAGCGTCAGAACAGCGGCCAGCTCAATGCGACCGCAAATACGCTTCATGGAGCGCGGAGCGGAGTTCTGGTATCCTGTGAGGCAGGGTGGGGACCTCGCCGGCAAAGACCTGCTTCAGAAGATCCCACCAGCCATACTGCTCGATGTACACCAGATCGAAGAGCATCACCCCCTGCGAGGCCTGGCGGCACATCTCCACGGCCCGGATGAACTGCTCCGGATTGTTGCGGTAGTCCAGCAGATACAGACCGGCGTAGAAAAAGCTGGCGTTCCCGATGACATGGGCCGACCCTTCCGCAGCCGCCTGCACTGTCGCGGCCTGGCTTATCCCCCTTTCGGCGGCCTCCTCCCGGCTGACCGTAGGATAATAGCAACCGGTGGTGATCCAGTCCATCAGCGGTGCGTATCCGGTCTGGTGGTAGTCCGGCGTCGCCCACGCCGCCGCCGGGCGGAAACGGTCCGAACCCCAGTTGACTCCTAGTGGATAATAGCTCCAGTACCAGGAGCCCACGTAAACTGCCATTTCAAGGTCTGGTCTGGCGGACTTGAGTACGGCACGCGCTTCTTCCGCGAAAGTCTTGATGTTCAGCGCCCGCCAGTGCAGCCACTTCTGGAACAGCGGTCCCCAGAGCGGCTGCTGCCTGCTCAGCGCGGGGAGCAGCAGGATATCTTCCGGCCATCGCTCGACTGGCCTGCCAAGCCAGGTCTCGAAACTGCGCCGGGACAGCTCGCTGAAATCCGCGTTCAGCCCGGAATACCGCATCCTGTCCAGCACGATGCCGTCAATATCGTAGTTCTCGACGATTTCGCGGACGATGGAAAGCTCGTAATCGCGGACCTGACGGTTCGCCGGGTTGACGAATATGGCATTGTGCATCTCCTGGGCATGCCGCGAAGCGATGAAGCGCGGACGGGTCACCACTTCTCCCATGTCGCCCGGCTTCAAGGACTGAAGCCATTCCCCGGCTGCTCCCGTCGCGGCAAGAAGTAACGCGCCTGAGGGTGGTTCCTCTCCGGGCGGCAGTACGGTCCGTCTTGCCGGGTCCAGCAGCACTCGGATTTCTCCCGTGCCAGCTTCGCCAGCAACGACAGGTTCTTCGAACAGTGCAAGGCGGCCTTCGGGGGCCTTGCGGTTGATGCGGGCGACCGGGTAGCCGGGTCCCTCTCCCGCCACGATCCACGCCTCCGGATCCTGCACCACCGCCTCCCATTCCGGGTGGTCGAACACCGGGCCGCCCTCGGCCTTGCGCCCCTCGGCGAAGACGTTGATGGCCGCATAGATGGCCATGCCATTCGCGCGGCACTCCTCGGATGCCGTGCGGAGGAGATCGAACCCCGGGGCGTTGCGAGCGCCGGAGTATTCTTCCAGCCGCGGCGCAATGCGGCTGTCATAGAGAACCTGGCCTGTCAGATCCTTCACATCCACCACGAGGGCGTTGATTCCGGCCTCGCGGCTTTTGCGGACAAGCTCCCTCACGCCCTCCGGGTGGCACAGACGGGTGAAGTTCGCCGTCGCATCTACCCAGAGAATGCGTGCTTCCGCCCCCGTCTGGTGCACTAGACGCGTCGCTTCGGTGTGCTTCACGGCGCAGCGTCCTTCCGAGATGAACAGAGCGCAGGCCGCGGCTGTCAGAAGCCCTGCGGCCTGTGCACGTATCTTACCCGGCCGCATCACGACCGGACCACTATCGTTGCCGGGTAGTTCGAACCCGCCAGCGGGACGGTGGTCAGGCGCACCTGTCTGCGCTCGCCGGGCGCCAGCGTATAACGTACGAGCGGGTGTTCCCGGCTGCCCACCACGT
>CALCJH010000008.1 GCA_937967775.1 uncultured bacterium
AACCCCGTTCCGCTTGCGGAACGGGGGATTGAAGGGTGGGAGATTGCTGAAACGCCAGGAGAACGACTCCTGCTTTCGGGCGGGCATCCACATACGTTAGCCGAGCCGCTCCTGTGCCAAGTGTGCGGAGCCCGCCCGAAACCGCTGTCACTTTCCATAACCACGGAAAGGCGCCAGCGGTTCCCGGCTATGGGAGAACAGTTCCTGAAATCTGTCTCACACCGGGCCGGAGAGTTTCCGGGAACAGCAGTGTCAAGCCTCTGTTGCATCCGCCTCAACGTTATCCGCATCACAAGTTGACCGTTCCTTGGAGGTGGCGAAACACGCGCGATGTAATCTCCCTGCGAGATTCAATAAATGTCCCCGGATGCGGGAGCGGAACACGGGAAAGCAACCTGCAGACCGGGGGCTCAGGGAGGAGCAAGAGCATTGCTGAAACGACTCATCGGAATCGGGCTGGCCGTCGCGATGCTAGCGGCGGTCGCGGCCCCGTGCGCGCGGGCCCAGGTGCAGGATGTTCCTGCGGATCACTGGGCTTACGATGCCATCCAGATGCTTGCCCGGAAGGGCATCGTGCTTGGCTATCCGGATGGCAACTTCCTGGGGCAGCGCTCTCTCACACGCTATGAGATGGCTGCCATCGTGCAGCGGGTGCTGCGCTATCTGGAGTCTGCCAAGACCGGCCAGACCACTCCAACCGCTCCCACCACTACAACGCCCACTACTCCGTCTGTGTCTGCTTCCGATTTGGACACGGTCCGGAAGCTGGTGGACGAGTTCAAGGTGGAGCTGACGGTGATGGGCACGGATCTGAAGCAGGTCCAGGAAGAGGTGGCCACGCTGCGCGAGCAGATGGACACGGTGCTGGAGGACCTGGAGCCCATCAAGGCCCAGGTGCTGGATCCGGAAGGCACGCTGAACGCCGTCGCAAACGACGTTAGCAAGTTGAAGAAGCTGAAAGTCTCCGGCTACGTTCAGGCCCGTTTTGAGGATTCGGCCGAGGCGAATCAGGACAGCCAGTTCTACGTCCGCCGCGCCCGGCTGAAGGCAGAGGGAAGCTTCGGTGAGAAGACAAAGGTCGTCTTCCAGATCGATGGTGGCGGCCGGGACAAGAACACCGCCGTAACGGTGAAGGACGCGTATCTGGAGTATGGATGGCTGGGCGTCCACGAGTTCGCGCCCAAGGTAACGTTCGGCCAGTTCAAGTGGCCCTTCGGCTACGAGGTGGTGGAATCGTCCAGCTTCCGGGAGACCCCCGAGCGCTCCGACGTTCTGGTGGCACTGTTCCCGGGAGAGCGCGATCGTGGTGTCATGCTGTCCGGGCCATCGGCCGCACGGCTGATGTGGAACATCGGTCTGTTCAGTGGAGTGGGCATCGATCAGAAGGGAACTCCCTGGTGGTCTGCCAACTTCAGCGACAACAACAAGCATAAGGACGTGGTCGGAAACATCCGGCTTCGCGTCAGTGACAACTTCTTCGTCGGTGGCTCCGGCTACTGGGGCAAAGCCGGTCCCAACAATCAGCTCCAGGACCGCACTCGCTGGGGAGCCGACCTGCAGTGGTACGGCGTGACCATTCCGCTCTCCATCAAGGCGGAATATGTCTCGGCGAAGGAGCCGAGCGGCCCGGCGGCCACGCCGGTCAATCGTAAGCCGTGGGGTTACTACGCTCAGGCTGCCTGGTCGTTCAACCCCATCCTCAGCCTGGTCTACAAGTACGACGTCTATGACGACGACGGACTTGGAACCCGGGGGCGGCTCAGCAATCATCAGCTGGGTCTGATCCGCTGGCTGGATGACAACAGCCGCCTGAAGCTGTTCTACAAGTGGCGGAAAGAGGACAGGAACAGCCTCGACAACGACGTGGCCACCGTTGAGTGGATCACCGTGTTCTGATGGAATGAACAGGAGAACTCTGGCGATGACTTTGAAACGAATAGCAGCTCTGGCCGCTTGCGCGGCTCTCTGGGGAGGACTCGGATCGACCGCGACTGCACAGGTCGTGACGGTCAAGGGTTCCGACACGATGGTCATCCTGGCGCAGAGATGGGCCGAGGAGTATATGAAGAAGAATCCGGGCGCCCGCATTCAGGTGACGGGCGGCGGATCCGGGACGGGCATCGCGGCGCTGATCAACGGCACCACGGATATCGCCAACGCCTCGCGGCCAATGAAGGACAAAGAGAAAGAGAACGTCCGCCGCAGGCATAACCGCGGCGTCTCCGAGTATCGCGTCGCAAAGGACGGAATCACCATTTATGTGCATCCGTCCAACAACGTTCCGGATCTCACCCTTGAGCAGCTGCGGCTGATCTACACCGGCCGCATCAACAACTGGAAGCAGGTGGGCGGCCCGGATCGGCCCATCACCCGCTACTCGCGCGAGAACAACTCCGGAACCTACGTGTTCTTCAAGGAGTTCGTTCTCAAGAACCAGAACTACGACCCCTCCTGCCAGAACATGCCGGGCACCGCTTCCGTGGTGAACGCGGTCTCGAAGGATCCGGGAGGCATCGGATACGGAGGAATGGCCTATGCCAAGGGCGTCCGTGAGGTGCCTATCAAGAAGGACGCGAAGTCTCAGGCATACGAGCCGACCGCCGCGAACGTGCGCAACGGCAACTACCCCATCTGGCGGTTCCTCTATCAGTACGTCGTCGGCGTCCCGCGGGGCGAAGTGGCGAAGCTGATCCAGTGGGAGCTGTCCGAAGAGGGTCAGGATATCGTGGAGAAGGTCGGGTTCGTCCCGGTCAAGTGAGCAGC
>CALCJH010000009.1 GCA_937967775.1 uncultured bacterium
TGCGGTCCTGTAACGCCGGACCGCGGCCCGTTCGTTCTCTCAGGCGTATACCCCCGAATGCGCCCGGACCGCCAGCGCAAAAGCAACGGCTCCTCCACTCCGGGAGGAGCCGTCCCGCAAAACGCGCGTTATCGGGAAACTACCACGGGTATTTGTCCGCCGCGTCGAACCGCACGTTGCCGCCCTTGATCATGAGCGCCACGATTCCCTCGTCCCCCCGGATGTTGATGCTGTGGAGCAGACACGTGGCGAGTGGCCCGCCCAGCTCCTTAGCGCGCTGCAGTTTCGCGGGCGTCAAGCCCATATTGTTCAACGCGATGGCCGGGTCGTCCAGATCAACATCCAGCCTGGCCGGAGTCTCCGGATCATAAGGAAGTTTGGCATACACGTGAGGCCAGAAATGATAGCTGGCTTTCAAGAAGTTGCCGGTGGCCTGCGGCCCGGCATACACCCGGGAATAGCCCCGGTTGTTGACGCCGGGATCCCCGTTCCACTTGACGGCTTTCTTGCACAGGAAGATGCCATCCGTCTTGGCATACGGCTGCAGGTTCCACCAGCCGTTGTACTGCGAGTTGAAGTTGGGGTCAATCGCCCGCGGACGCGGTGGCAGAAAACCGCGATTGTCATCCGCATACATCACAATGGCCGTGTAGACCTGCTTCAGGTTGCTGATGCAGGTGGAAAGACGTGCGCGCTCCCTGGCCTGAGCGAACACCGGAAAGAGGATGGCGGCCAGAATGGCGATGATGGCGATGACCACCAGCAGTTCGATGAGGGTGAACCCTCTGTTTCTTAGCTTGAGCATAGCTGCAGACTCCTTACACGCAGACCCCGGCGAACGCAGGCGTCGCCCTCTTTTATTTTACCCGATGAGCGCCACGGCGTGGTTTGACAGCCGTCCCGGCGCGGTCCTATAATCCCCGCGGACGGGTCCGGGTTTGCGGGAACGCTCGTTCTCGCGATAGTTTCGTCCCGTCCCCAGGGGACATTGGATACTCAGCAGCCATCCGCAACAGTGCAATTCGCGCGGGAGGTCATCCGCATTGAGGCCGAGGCGCTGCTAGGCGTCGCCGAGCGTCTGGGGCCGGAGTTCGACCGCGCCGTTTCGCTCCTGCTCTCCTGCCGCGGCCGCGCCGTGGTCACCGGAGTGGGGAAGTCCGGAGCCATCGCGCGCAAGCTGGCGGGCATCCTTTCCAGCACAGGCACACCGGCGCTCTTCTTGCATCCCGCGGAAGGAGTCCACGGTGACCTGGGAGTGGTCACGCGGGATGATGTGGTCATCATCCTCTCCTACAGTGGGGAATCGGATGAGATCGTCAACATCTTGCCAGTCATCAAACGGATCGGCGCGGCTTCCATCGGAATTACGCGGGCTCGGGAATCCTCCCTGACCAGCTTCTGCGATGTGGTGCTGGATGTGACGGTGGAGAAGGAGGCCTGTCCGCTGGGGCTTGCGCCTACCAGCAGCACCACCGCAATGCTCGCGCTGGGGGATGCTCTGGCGCTTGCCGTCATGCGCGAGCGGCGTTTCACTCGGGAGGATTTTGCCCTGTTCCATCCCGCCGGGGCGCTAGGGCGGCGGCTCATCCTGCGCGCGCGGGACCTGATGCGCTCCGGCGATGAGATGGCCGTCTGCCGGACATCGGACAGCCTGCGCGACGTGATGTTCGCCATCACCCGGGCGCGGGCCGGGGCAGCGTGTATCGTGGATGGGGAAGGCTCCTTCAAAGGTATCCTTACGGACGGGGATATCCGGCGGCATCTGCTTGGGGGGGGCGCGCTGGATGCTCCCGCGGAGGAAGTGATGACGACCAATCCGCTGAGCATCGGGCCGGACGATCTGGCGGTGGAAGGGCTGCACGTTATGGAGGAGCGCAAGATCGGTGACCTCCCGGTCATCGAGGACGGGAGGCCGGTGGGCGTGTTGATGCTGAAGGACGTCGTCCGGGCGGGGCTGGTGTGATGTCGCCGACCTTCCCTCCTGTCAGTCTGATTCAGGCGATGAACTGACCGGATCTGCCAACGTGTCTGCGGTCACCCTCTTTCATACCAACGACCTCCATAACCGTCTGGACGACCGCCTGGCCAGCAAACTGGCGTCCGTCCGCAATGAGGAAGAGAACGCCCTCTTGCTGGACGGGGGCGATGCCGTGTGGGCGGGCAACGCGTATTTCCGGCCGGGAGGGGAACCGGTCCTTGAGAGGATGGCCCGCGCGGGCTATGATGCCATGGTGGTGGGAAACCGCGAATTTCACTTCACGGAGACCGGTTTTCTGTCCAAGCTTTCGAACGCTTCCTTTACAGTCCTGTGCGCCAATGTGCGCGCGGTCCGCGACGCCAGGCTTCCGTGTCAACCCTCGGTGTTTTTCGATCGGGGAGGCGTGCGTATGGGGATCGTCGGCGTGACGGTGCCGATGGTAACGCCGCGTTCCCGCGTCGCTTCGTTCTCGGCCTATCTTTTCGATGATCCTGTCGAAGTGTGTTCCAGGGTTGCGCGTCAGATGCGGGATGCTTGTGACCTGCTGATCGCCCTGACCCACGTAGGGCTTCGCCAGGATATGCGCCTGGCCGGCGAATGCCCGGAGCTGGACATCATCATCGGCGGTCACTCCCACGATGCCCTGGAGAAGCCCATCACCGTCAACGGGGTGCCTGTGGTGCAGGCGGGGCATCACGGGCGCTTCTTCGGGATCAGCCGGCTGGAGAAAGAAGGACCGCGTTGGCGGCTGGACTACCGGTTGGAACCTCGGCGGGAGCTTGCTCCGTGATCACCCTGCCCGCGCTGGTCATCACCCTGCTCGCCTGCGCCGGGGCGGCTGTGCCCGGACTTCTGCTTGCGCCTCGGGAGGGTGTGGGGCTCCGTCGCTTCTGCTACGCCTGCGCCTGCGGGCTGGGATTTGTATCGCTCCTGCTCTTTGCCCTGGGTACGTTGCAACTCTGGAGCGAGGGGGCATTCCGGCTGATCGTCTTCGCGCTTGCCGCGTGCGGGCTGTTGTATCCCTGGTTGGCAGGTCTGCAGCCGCCGCGTCTGCCACGCTGGAGCTTCCCCGGCTGGTTGGCCGCCATTCTGCTGGTGGCTCTCTTTGCGCTGACCCTGCTTCCCGCCGCCGCGCCTGTCACTGACTGGGACGGGTTGAGCTACCACCTTGCCGTTCCCAGGCTGTATCTGCAGCACGGCGGGTTCTACTGGATCCCCTTTATCCACCACTCCAACTTCCCGTTCGCCGCGGAGATGCTGTTCGCTCCGGCGGTGGCCGCCGGTGTGCCCCCTGCTGCGAAGGTGGTTCACTGGTTTCATTATCTGCTTGCGTCCGCCGGGGCGGGTTTGCTGGCCGGGCGGTTGTTCGGCAAGCAATGCGGGATCTGGGGTGCTCTGGCCTTCGCTCTGATGCCGGTGGCTCTCTGGGAGGCCGGAGTCGCTTACATAGACCTGGCGACAGCAGCATATACGGTCCTGTCGTGTCTTGCTCTGGTCGAGGCGATGGACGGGGAAGGTGATCGCCGGCGCCTTCTGCTTCTGGCGGGCTCTCTGGCCGGAATGGCTGCTGGGGCGAAGACCTTCAGCCTGGTCTGGATTGTTCTGGGCGCAGTTTGGCTGGGGTTATGGCTATGGCGTGAGCACAGAAAAGTTAAGGAATTAACCTTATTCCTTATCCCTTCGGTGGCCGTCTGCTGCCCGTGGTATCTCAAATCGCTGGTCTTGACCGGGAATCCCTTCTACCCCTTCCTGTTCAGCGTCTTCGGCGGGAAAGGGTGGGATGAGGCCGGCGCGGAGATGTACCGCCAGGCTTTTACCGGATTCGGCGCGGGCCGTTCTGCGGCCGACTTTCTGCTGCTCCCCTGGAATCTGCTGGCGCAGGGGCATCGTTTCATTGACGGCGATTTCCTGTTCGGTTCCGCGGGTCCGGTGCTGGCGGCGCTTCTGCCGGCTGCGGCGATACGCCTGAGGGGACGGGCAACCGCGCTGGCCGCCATCGTCCTGGCGCATACGCTGATCTGGTTCGGCCTCAGTCAGCAGACCCGCTATCTTCTCCCCGTTCTCACTCTGGCCAGCGTGATTGTGTGTGCTGCGGTCGCGAAAGAGGATCTCCTGGCGCGGACCGGAAAGCTGGCGCTGCTGCTCGCCGGAGGGATGTCGGTGTATCTGGCATATGCTCTGGCCGTGCCCGTGTTTACGCTTCTCACACGAGAGATCACCCCGGACAGCTACATCCAGCGGTATGTCAACAGCCACTGGGTGGTGGACTATCTGCCCTCGGACGCCCGCGTGCTTCTGTATGGTGAGACGCGGGGCTTCTATCTGAAGCAGGAGTATCTATGGGCCGATATCGGGCTCAGCACCGTCATCCCTTACAGCTCATTCCGGAGTCCGGATGAGATGTTGCGCTGGATGAAGGATCACGGTTGGACGGTGGCCCTAATCAACCGCCGGTTCGCCGCAAAGGACTCTCCGGCCGTCCGCCTCTGGAACCACGCCATCGAGCAGGGTCTGGTGCGGCCGCTGGGGGGCGCGGATTTCAGCAGCAGAATGGCTGCCGGGGTGGAGCTGTGGGAGATCCCCTGAGCGAGCGGCCCCGGGTGTCCATCATCGTGCCGGCCTTCAACGAGGAGACCACCATCCGCGAGGCGCTGGAGCGCGTGCTGGCCGTGCCTGTCTCCAAGGAGGTGCTGGTGGTAGATGATGCCTCCACCGACCGCACCGCAGAGATCGCGGGGTCGTTCGGCCTCCCCGTCCGGGTGCTGCGGCAGACGGTCAATCAGGGGAAGGGATCTGCCATCCGGCTTGCCCTGAAAGAGGCGCGGGGAGAGATCGTGGCCATTCAGGATGCTGATCTGGAATACTTCCCCGAAGACCTTCCCTCACTCCTAGAGCCGTTCCGGGATCCGTCCGTGCAGGTGGTCTACGGCACGCGCTTCCGCCCCGGCCGGCCCCGGATGCGGCTGGCAAACTATATCGCCAATCGCATCCTTGCGGCGGCCACTAATCTCCTCTTCGGGGCCTCCGTCACGGATGAGGCCACCTGCTACAAGCTGTTCCGCCGCGAGTTATTGCAGTCCTTCGGCCTGAAGTGTCGCCGCTTCGAGTTCTGTCCGGAGGTTACGGCCAGGACACTGCGCCGGGGCATCAGGATCGTGGAGGTTCCCATCCGCTACCAGCCTCGAACCGCCGAAGAGGGGAAGAAGATCACCTGGAAGGACGGCTTCCAGGCCCTGTGGACTCTCCTGCGTTACCGGTTCAGGGAGTAGTTACGGGGCTCTTAGCGTAGGTCGGGAGACTCTGCCGGACGCCGGGCGTCGGATCTCTCCCACTCGCGTACCACCTGTCCCACGCGGAACATGATGGAGCGTTCGATCTTCTCCACCATCTCTCCCGCCTTGAGCGAGTGCATCCCGTGGAGCTCAAGTACCTGCTCGATCTCCTGATTGCCCTCGTCGAAGATCCGGACGATCTCCAGAATGGCTTCCTGAGCCGTCACTCCTGTGTCTCCAGCACGATCCCATCGTAGGCCACCAGGAACCCGTCCTCCCGCACCTTTTCCTGGAATTCGTCGTGCAGCATGCCCATGTTGTGCGAGAAATGCGTCAGCACGAAGCGGCAGTCCGGGTTAAGGCTGCCCATCCGGTCCAGTTGTTCCCGCATCCGGCGGACGGTATTCACCGTCAGATGGGTCTCCATATCCGGGAGGAACCCGCCGGTGCATTCCGAAATGACCAGGTCGAACTTCACTCCAGCCAGGAATTCCCACGTGGGCTCGCGGTAGGGTCCCGTGTCCGAGGCGTACAGTACGGCTCTGTCAAGATTCCCGAAGATCCAGTTCAGACACAGCTCCTCGGCACGGTGATAGGCCACGATGGGTGTCGCGGGAACGTCACCAAGCTCTACTGTCCGGAAAGGGATCACTTCATGCACGGAGATTCCCAGGCGTTCCGTGTCCGGGTAAGCTTCCCGGATCAGATCCGCCACATCCCGGCTGCACCAGACATCCACGACCGGTCTCGTGCGTTTGTGGGCGAAGGGATCCCTGAGATATTCCAGCTCTCCCGGCGAGAAATGGTCATTGTGGCTGTGAGTGAAAAGAATGTGCTCGATGTGCGAGAAATCCAGGCCGTGCGTCACCAGGTGGTGATAGGTATCGGCGTTCAGGTCAACTTTGATGGTGTCATTGACCATCAGAGAAGCGCGGCTGCGCAGATCCTTCCCCCCGCTGGCACGGGCGCGGCGGCAGGTCTCACAGGCGCAAAAGAGGGCGGGCCAGCCTTCAGCGGCGGCGGTGCCCAGGATCTGGAACTTCAAGGCGATGGTCTCCCTTCCCCCGGTGGCGTCAGGCTCAGCGCCTATTATACGTTCGCATGTCAAGGCAGGGCAGTCTCGCAGGGGGGCCGTATGCGGACGGCGAGAAGACTGCAAATGCTAAGCATTTTTACCAGTTTTAGCCTGCAGACCTTGACTCCGCCGGGAAACCTGCTATTCTAAGTTTGTGAGAGGCCGGGGTGGGAAGCCGCTCCGGCGTCGCTTCCCCTCGAACTTCCCCGTCGGGGCTTTGTGTGCGCGGCCACGTGTCAGCCGGGCTCCCCAAGCCTGTCTGTTCATCTACATCTTCCGGAACTATTTCAAATTCTTCCGGGACTATTTCAAACATATGGAGGAGTTGGGAATGAGCGCTCGACGCTTCTTCACTCTTGCTGCGGCGTTGCTGGCCATCCTCACGGCCGCGCCTGCGATTGCCGACGACTTCAATCCGCCCTGGTGGCGGGGTCTGGAGGGCACCACTTTCCAGGAATGGACTTTCGATCAGCCAGGCAATGCGCCAAACAACGTTAACAATCCGTACGGCACTCCCTTGCTGCTCACGCAGGGGCAGTGGGTGCCTCCCGGACAGTTGATCTCGCCGGACCTGAGCTTCGTCATCCCGAACCGCCGGGTCCTGGATCCCTACAAGTTCATCCGTGTCCAGGCCACTTACAGCGTGCCACGAGACGTGACCCCAGAGTTGCAGATCCTCCTGGAGGCTGAACCGCAGGGCGGTGTGGGATGGCAGGTGGTCGACAGTGGGATGATGCAAGGCCAGGATCCCGCCCAACCCACCTGGCATTCCTGGTGGGATGTCGTGATGAAGCCGAACCCTTATATCGAGTGGATTCGACTGGGAGCTGTTCCTGGCGCCGACTGGCCGATCTACTGGGATCAGGTGGTTATAGACACCTGGTGCCAGCCGATCCCCGAGCCGATGTCCATGACGCTGGCAGGCCTGGGGCTTGCCGGAGTCATCGGAGGGCGGCGGCTGCGGAAACGCTGACCGCAGTTACTCCCGGTGACGGGAAAGATCAGGCGGGGCGGGGGTGCCAATCATCCCCGCCCCGCTGTCGTGAATCTTACTGCATCCGCTTACCGGATTCCGGCGTCCCTGCGGGTGATCTTCCTGTCCTGGAGCGAGCGCCGCAGGGCGCTCTCATATCCGGCCGGTGCGTTTCTGGCAGCCTGTTCCAGCGCCCGGTCCGCGGCGTTGCCAGGGATGCGCTCGAGGGCCATCCTGGCATCTTCCCTCAAGTCTTTCTGGCCGATCAGGGCCGCCAGCGTGTCATAGGCTTCCGCCCCGCCTGCGAACCCCAGCAGCCGGACCGCTTGTCTGCGGGCCGCGAGCGCCACATCGCCCCTCGCTACAGCTGCAAGCGCCCTGGATACCGACCTGCGCCGCTCCTCGTTTCCGGGAGCCGTGCTTGCCAGAGCGATCCGCTCCATCGCCACGCGCGCGGCTTTGGCTTTCTCCGGGTCGTTTCCGCTCATCACCTGCGCCAACTCCGGGATGGCCTCAGCTCCGGCGTCTGCCGGGTTCTCCGCCGCGCTCCAGCGCGCATCCGCGTCCGTCCCCCGAATGGCCTTAAGCAATCGCCTTGCTGTCATCTTGCTGTTCATTCCCTTCTCCCGGATCTTCGTCAGAAGCCAGACAGGCTCCACGGGCTGCGATAGGGCTCGTGCAGGAACCGGTCGGCCACAGGGTCGTCCACAAAACGCTCTGTTGAGAAGTCGAAGACCACCTTGCGCCCCAGCCTCCACGCAATGTTTCCCAGGTTGCAGAGCGTCACCACGTGATGCCCGATCTCCACGTCCATCACGGGTTTCTCCCCCGTCCGGATGCAGTCCAGCCAGTTCTGGAAGTGCCCGGGACTCTCGAACGCGTGGAATCCGTCAGACGGAGGCTTGTAGTCTTTGGCCTTCTGCTCCACGTCGCAGCCTCCATCTCCCGCTAGCACCACCAGGACGTCCCGGTCGCCCGTGTAGGTGGCTCCCCAGTCTCCAGGGAACCGCGGATTCGGAGTGCCCGGCTGGGTCCAGGTGAGGGTCCACTCCGGGTCCTGAAACTCCCACTTTACGTGAAGCGTCGCGGGGACATCGAAGGATCCTTCCCGGAACTCTGTGCCGCTGGCTTCCACCGTCACCCTGCCGCGGTAGCCATCATTATCCGTCAACCAGCTCACGATGCTGAGGGCATGGTTTCCTCGGTCGCGCAGGAACCCTCCGCCGTAGTCCATGAACCAACGGAAATGGAAGTGACACCTCTTCGGATGGTAGGGAGCCCAGGGCGCCGGCCCCAGCCACATGTCCCAGTCCAGTGTGGAGGGGACCCGCTGCGGCTCTCCCCAGGTGTCCGGACGGAAGTTCGGAGGGTGCCAGATATCCACCCGCTGGATGCGGCCCAGCATGCCGTTCCGCACATAGTTGCACGCCAGCCGGGCATTGGGATGAGACCGTCCCTGTGCATTGATCTGAACCACCCGCCGGTAATGGCGGGCGGCATTCACCATCGCGCGGCCTTCAAGAATGGTTTTAGCGGTCGGTTTCTCGCAGAGAACGTGCTTCCCTGCCTGACAGGCGTGCACGGTCATCAGCGCGTGCCAGTGGTCCGGCGTGGCGATGGTCACCGCGTCAATGTCCTTGCGCTCCAGGATGCGGCGGTAGTCCCGGTAGAGGGCAGGAGTGCCCTCGGTCACGCGCTTTGCGGCCTCGGCCAGGTGGTTTTCGTCCACGTCGCAGAGCGCGGCGGAGTCCGGCCGGATATGGTTGCGTCCCATTCCGCCGACTCCGATGTTCGCGATGACGATGCGGTCGTTCGCGCCCGGTTTCCCGTTCCGGGCAATGACGCCCTCCCGGACGATGACCGGCAGGGCCAGCGTGGCAGCTGCTCCCTTCAGGAAGCTCCTGCGGCGGATCTTCGAGGTTTCGGACATGGTCTGGCGGCTCCTTTCCGGCCCGGCCTCCCTCTCCTTGGCCCTTCGACGCCTGTGCTTTGCCTCCCTTCCGGGAACAGAGTGGTCTCGCTTGCCGTTCTTGCCGATGAGATTCGCGGGAAGTGGACGATGAAGATGCCTCCAGTCTCCAGTCTGTTTCTGATAGGGGCCGCAGCGTTTTTCCTGTGGTCTGGCCGCCCGCATTCCGGCGCGTTGGCGCCCAGGGGCCAGGCTGTTCCAGATGACCCCGGGGTGCCGCAGGTATCCGCAGGCTGTTGTGGACCGTCCGCCACGCAGGAGAAGAAAATGTCCGAAGATACAGGGCTGCAAAAGCTTGTCCGTTCGGAAGAGGAGTGGAAGTCCTGTCTGACGCCCGAGCAATACCGCGTGATGCGCCTGAAGGGCACCGAACCGCCGTTCACAGGCACATACGTGGATGAGAAGACACCCGGCATATACCGGTGCGCAGGCTGTGGACTGGATCTCTTCGATTCAGAGGCCAAGTTCGATTCGGGCTCCGGTTGGCCCAGCTTCTTTCAGCCGGCCGCGGAGGGGCGCATCGAGTATCGCATCGACACGAGCCACGGAATGTTCAGGACGGAGGTGCTTTGTGCCCGGTGCGGCTCCCATCTGGGTCATGTGTTCGAGGATGGTCCCCGGCCCACCGGCAAGCGCTACTGCATCAACTCTGTCTGTCTGACGCTGGAGCCTCGCGCCAGCCGTTAGCCTCCCTGT
>CALCJH010000010.1 GCA_937967775.1 uncultured bacterium
GGGCTGGAAGGACGGATGGATGACCGGGTGCGGACCTTCTCCCACGGCATGAAGCAGAGGCTGGGGCTGGCATGCGCCCTGGTCGCGGACCCGGAACTGGTCATTCTGGACGAGCCGACCAACGGACTGGACCCCGAAGGGGTGAAGGAGGTGCGCGATCTCATCCGCTCGCTGGCGGAGAGTCGGGGGATGACCGTATTCCTGTCCAGTCACCTGCTGCACGAGGTGGAACAGGTTTGCACACACGTGGCGGTCATTTCACGGGGCAGGCTTCAGGCGGCCGGACCGGTGAGCGAACTGGTGCGTTCCCGGCGGCCGGGTGTCGAATTCGAGGTGGATCGCCCGGATGCCGCGCTGGAGGTGTTCCGCAGCCTGCTACGGTCGGATTCGCTCAGTGTGGAGGGACGCCGTGTACGGGTTTTGGTGGATGAGTCCGCAATCCCGGGATTGAACCGGGCGCTGGTGAACAGCGGGATCAATGTGAGCGCCATTGAGCGCAGTCGCCAGACATTGGAGGATTTCTACCTGGACGTGATGCACCGGGAGGAGGGAGCCGTTCATTGAGCTTCGCCGGGCTGGTGAGGATGGAAGCCTGGAAGTTGATGCGCCGGGGCCGCAGCTACATCGGCCCGGCGGGTCTGCTGGCCATCGTCTTTCCGACAGTCATCGGGCTGGGCTACGGACCGATGGGCTCAGAGGTGGAGCGCTACGTTGAATCCAGCGTCACGATGATCGGGTCTCCCCTGAACGCGCTCTTCATCGCGCGAGTGGTCCTGCCTCCCACGGTTTTCCTGTTCCTGCCGCTGTTCGTCAGCATTGTGGCCGGAGATCAGATTTCGGGGGAGGCGGCGGACGGGACGCTGCGCGGCCTGCTGTCGCGGCCGGTGCACCGGCTGAGCCTTCTTGCTGCCAAGTTTGCGGTGTCCCTGATGTATGCGGTCGGGCTGACCGTTTTCCTCGGTATAAGCGCTTTCGCCGTGGGACATGCGTTCTTCGGGATCGGCGGGCTGGTCAGCTTTTTCGGCGGAATCGCCTATTTTGGCGTGGTCGAGGGCATGGAGCGTCTGTTGCTGGCTTACGCGCTTGCCGGGGCGTATCAGATCTGCGTCTGCAGCGTGGCCTTCCTTCTGTCGGTGTTTATGAACAGCTCGCTCGCCCCGGTGGGAGTCACCTTCGCATTGATGCTGGTTATGGGCGCTGTCGGCGAGATTCCGTATTTCGAGCGCCTTAAGCCCTTCTTTTTCACGTCGTACGGAGATCTCTTTCTGCACGCGTTCCGGGTGCCACTGGAGCCGGAGCGTCTGCTGCGCGGCGTCGGGGCCCTTGGTGTTTGGTCGGGGGCGGCGTTCGGAGTTGCCGCGCTTGCGTTTTCTCGAAAGGACATCCTGAGTTGAAAAGACTGGCCGCGCTTATGGCTTTGTCGTTTGCCCTGGGCGTGGCGGGCGCGGCGGAGGCCCGGCTGGATCCGCTCATCCAGAGGATGCGCTCGCAGCTCTCGACGGTCCGCGACTACCGGTGCGACCTCCGGCTGGACGCATCGCTGCCGGGGTTTTCTGTCACGAATATGCGGATGACCCTGTACTACAAGCGGCCCGGCAAGATCCATATCGCGGCGAAAGAGGGTTTCGCGCTGTTGCCGAAGGAGGGACTGTTCCTCGGGGATCCTGTGGACGAAGTGCTGCAGCGCTTCGAGTTGACCCCGCTGGGCGACGCGCGCTGGGACGGCGTTCTCTGCGTCAAATATGCCCTGCGGCCGCGCCAGGACTTTGGAGCGCCTATGGGTTCGCTGCGTCTATATGTGGATCGCGACAGAGCCCTGCCTGTTGCCATCACCGGGAAGGGGCTGGAGGGAAGCGAGTTCCAGACGATCTTCGAGTATCGCAGATTTCCGGGCGGGCACTGGTTGCCCGCGAAGACCACCATGCGGGTGAGAGGACTGCCCGCGCCCGGGAATCGTCCCGGGGAGAAGAGCAACGCGGACGGCTCCGCCACCCTGACATTCAGTAATCACGCCGTCAATACGGGCCTGCCGGATTCCGTCTTTCAGCGTCCGGCCGCGCCCGGGGGCGGAAAACGATGAGGATTCCCAGCATGAGTCGATTCCGATGTGTGAAGGTGCTGTTGGCAGGTTTCACCGTTGCAGCGCTCCTGGTTGCTGGATGCGGCCGAAGGCCGGCGGCGCCTCCTGCGGCAGGCGGCGCGGCGGTGGAGGTTACGCGCGTGACGCGGGGCGACCTTGAGGCGGTCGTCAACGTCACGGGCACCATCCGCGCGCTTCAGGATGTGTCGCTCACCGTCAAGATGCCAGGCCGCGTGGAGCGGGTGCCCTACAGAGAGGGTGACCGTGTGGCGAAGGGCGCCGTGGTCATCCAGCAGGAGCAGGCCGACCTCCGGAATCAGGTGAAAAGCGCCGAGGCGGCCCTGGCGGCTGCGCGGGTCAGGCTGTCTCAGGCGCAGACTCAGCTCCGGGTGCAGGATGTCTCCAGCGATGCCGGAGTGCGTCAGGCGGAGCAGGCCGTGGCCATCGCGCGCGAGCAGCTCGCCATCGTCCGGACGGGCGCGCGGCCGCAGGAGCGCAGGCAAGCGGAGGCTGCGGTAGAGTCTGCGAAGGCGTCCTTCGAGAATGCCCGCCGCAATCTGGACCGCTCGAAGATGCTGTTCGAGCAGGGCGTCATTCCCCGCGCCCAGCTGGATGCCGACGAGCGGATGTTCGAGGTGGCGCGGGCCTCCCTTCAGTCCGCGGAGCAGGCCCTGTCGCTGGTGCGCGAGGGAGCCCGGCGGGAGGAGATCCGCGTCGCCGAAAACAGCCTGAAGGAGGCCGAGCAGCGACTCCGTCAGGCGCGCTCCAACGCGGAGCTGACCGCCGTCCGCAAAGAGGATGTGCGGGCCGCCCAGGCGGGGGTCCGGCAGGCTGAAGCGGCGCTCGCAATGGCCCGTCAGGCGCTTGCGGACAGCTCTGTCCGGTCGCCCATCGCCGGACTGGTGGCCGAGCGACACGTCGAGCCGGGCCAGATGGTCGCTCCGTCGCCCGGTGTGGCGCTTATCCGCGTATATGATCCGGCCACCGTCTACTGCGAGGCCATCATCTCGGAGACGGTTGTCGACAGGGTGGCGGTCGGGCAGGAGGCTCTCGTCCGCAGCGACGCCCTGCCCGGACGACAGTTCCGTGGAAGGGTTCAGGGGGTCTACCCTGCCGCTGACACCAACAACCGCTCCTTCCGCGCCCGCATCTCCGTGGAGTTGCCCGGCACGGAACTGAAGCCCGGGATGTTCGCCAAGGTGCAGATCGTTACGGAGCGCCGCCTGAATCAGACGCTCATCCCGGCAGATTGTGTGCTGAAGGAGCCGGGCGGGGAGTATGTTTTCGTCGTGGAGAAGGGCAAGGTGCGCAGACCTGCGCCGGAAGCACAGGGAGCCAGGCCCTCCCGTAACGGCGAACCCGCGATGATTGAAGTGGTGGCCGACATTGCCAGGAAAAAGCGGATTCGGACCGGCCTGCAGGGGGATTCCATGGTGGCGGTGATGAACGGACTGCGCGAAGGGATGCGCGTGGTGAGCTCGGGTCAGAGCTACCTTGCGGACGGGCAGGAGATCCGTGTTGTGGACGAGAGGGCGGAGGCTCAGTAAATGTGGCTTACCCGTGCCGCCATCGATCGTCCCACCCTGATCAGCATGGTGTTCGCCGCGCTGATTGTCGTGGGGCTGGTGTTCATGATGCGGATGCCCGTGGAGCAGCGCCCGAAGGTGGACTTTCCGTTCGTCACCGTCGTGACTGTTTATCAGGGAGCGGGACCGCAGGAGATTGAAACCCTCATCACCAAACCCATCGAAGACGCCGTCAGCTCCATCGCCAACCTCAAGACGGTTCAGTCCAGCTCTCAGGACGGAATATCCGTCGTTTCGCTGGAGTTTGAACTGGGCACCGACCTTCCGACGGCGGCTGCGGACGTGCGGGAGAAGGTGGACGCCATCCGCAACTCCCTTCCTTCGGACGCGGACGTCCCCACCATCACCAAGGCGGACATCTCGGCCATCCCGGTTATGACCATCGGGATGAAGGGGCCGCTGCCCGCCCGCGAGCTCCGGCGGCTGGCCGACGACGTGGTCAAGGATCGCCTGGCGCGCGTGAAAGGGACCGCCTCCGTGGCCGTGAGCGGCGGCGACCTGCGCGAAATCCAGGTGCTGGTGGATAAGAACCGTCTTGCCGCCTACAACCTCACCATCGCCGAGGTGGCGGCCGCCATCCGCAGCGAGAACCTGAACGTCCCGGGTGGAAGCATCAAGCAGGGCCGCCGCGATTTCAGCGTGCGCGTCATCGGCGAGTTCCAGACGGCCGAAGAGATTGCCCGTATGCGCCTGCACATACCGGACCGACAGACGGGCGGGCCGGGATGGAATATCCCGCTGTCGGATCTGGCACGGGTGGTGGACACCAGCGAGGATCCGGACGTGATCTCTCGCCTGAATGGCGAGCCCACTGTCGTCATGTCGGTTCAGAAGCAGACTGACGCCAACACGGTAGACGTGGCGAGCGGGGCCCGCAGGGAGCTGGAGAATCTTAAGAGCATTCTGCCGCCCGGAGTCGAGTTCGTCATCGCGACGGACGAAAGCAAGTTCGTCCTGGAGCAGCAGCACGATACCTATAAGGAGCTGATCCTTGCCATCGTGCTGGTCATCATTGTGATCTTCCTTTTCCTGCACAGTGCGCGGGCTACGTTCATCGTCTCCGTCGCCATTCCGACATCGCTGATCTCCACGTTCATCCCGATGTCCATCTTCGGATTCAGCCTGAACTTTATGACCATGCTGGCCCTGTCGCTGGCGGTGGGCATTCTGGTGGACGACTCCATTGTCGTTCTGGAGAACATAGACCGCCACCTGAAGGAAGGCGAGCCTCCGCGGGAGGCGGCTCTGAACGGTCGGGCGGAGATTGGCCTGGCGGCGGTCACCATCACGCTGGTGGACGTGGTGGTTTTCATCCCCATCGCCTTTATGGGCGGCATCGTAGGGCAGTTCTTCAAGTCTTTCGGAATCACCGTGGCGTCGGCCACGCTGTTTTCGCTGTTCGTGGGATTTGCCCTGACGCCCATGATGGCGTCCCGCTTCTACAAGCGCGAGACCAGAAGGCATCGCGGTCAGCACGAGGATACTCCCTGGAACCGGTTCTGGGACGCGCGGTTTGCCAGGATCGATAAGGGCCTGGACTGGCTGGACTCCCGCTACCGCAATGTTCTGGCCTGGTCGCTGGACAACCGGTTCCTGACCTGGGTCATCGGCACGGTCACGCTCACGACCATCCTGATTCTTTTCGCGCCGCCTGTGGTTGCGCGGGCGGGTCTGGTGGCGCGTCTGTTCAACCTGATTGTCTTCGTCGGCGTTCTGGGCGGGCTCGGCATCGTCTTTTCCCGCGACCGGAAAGTGGCTGTCGGATTCGTGGCGGCGGCTGCCGCATGCACACTGCTGGTGCGCCTTCCGTTGAAGGGGGAGTTCATTCCGGAGCTGGACCGCGGCCGAATCGGCATTACGGTTGAAACGCCTGCCGGCAGCAGTCTGGCCTACACGCTTGGCGTCGTCAAGCGCATCGAGCGCATCCTGAAGGACTTCCCCGAGGTGGAATACGAGCTCTCCACGGTCGGGTCCGGGAGCGCAGGACTCTTTGCCGGCGGCGACACCGGACCCCAGTATGCGCGCGTCTCGGTGCAGCTCGTGGATCGGGGCCGCCGCGACCGGTATGCGATGGTGGAGGAAAACGGCCGGAAGGTCCGCCGGATGGTGGAGCGCAAACGCGGCATCGAGGAGATCATCAGCGCGCTTCGCACTCGGGTGGACCGCGAAGTTCCCGGCGCGGACATCAAGATTTTCAACGCCGAGAGCCAGCAGGTTGGCACCGCCCCCATCGAGATGGAGATCACGGGGACCGACCTGACCGAGATGAACACCGTGGCCGAGCGGGTCGCAGCCGCGATGAGGAAGGTCCCGGGCACCCGCGACATCTCCATCAGCTCGAAGGTGGGACGTCCGGAGCTGCAGGTGGTGGTGGACCGCGATCGCGCGATGGACGCGGGCATCTCCACGGCTCAGGTGGCGCAGGCCCTGCGCGCGTCCATCGAAGGCGACACCTCCAGCAAGTTCCGCGTGGAGGGGACCGAATACAACATCCGCGTGCAGCTCGCAGAGTCCGACCGCGCCACGGCGGATTCCGTGCGCCGTCTGGTTGTGGGTCAGCGATCGGGCGCTCCGGTCTTTCTGGAGGATGTTGCCAGTGTTCGGCTTGCCGCTGCGCCGACGAAGATTGATCGGCGCAACAAGCAGCGGCTGGTGAAGGTCAGCTGCTATCTGGAGCCCGGCTACGACCTTAGCGCGGTCCAGTTCGCGGTGAACCGGGCCGTTGCAGAGGTTGATACCGGCACTACCTCGCTGGAAATCGGAGGGACGTCGCGGGTCCAGGGAGAGAGCTTCGGCTTCATCTTTCAGGCGCTGCTTCTGGCCATCATTCTGGTCTATATGCTGATGGCCGGCCTGTTCGAGTCGCTGTTCAACCCTCTGGTCATCATGCTCAGCCTGCCGCAGGCGATGGTGGGCGCGCTTCTTCTGCTGGTTGCGCGGGGGCAGTCCATCTCCATCATCTCACTGATCGGCGTCATCATGCTGATGGGGATTGTGACCAAGAACGCCATCCTGCTGATTGACTATACCAACACGCTCCGGAAGCGCGGCCTGTCCCGCAGAGAGGCCATACTGCAGGCCGGTCCCACCCGGCTGCGGCCCATCCTGATGACCACGGTCTCATTGCTGGCCGCGTTGATGCCCACCATGTTTGCCCTGTCGAAGGGCTCGGAGCAGCGCTCGCCGCTGGCCACGGCGGTGATCGGTGGGCTGCTGGTGTCCACGCTTCTGACTTTGCTGGTCATCCCGGCCACATACACTCTGATGGAGGATCTGCGGAACAGCCTGGCCCGGGGTCTGAAGCGCATCCTGCGGATCCAGGAGGGGGCATAGGCAGTGAAACTCGCGATCATCATCTACGATACCGGGGCCGAGCCGATGGTGGAGGCAGGTCTTGAGAAGATCGGGGCCACAGGCTGGACCCGGATCACCGATGTGGTGGGAAAGGGCCGTGCCGGGCTGCGGATGGGCGATCCGATCTTCCCCGGGAACAACAATGTCATGCTGTGCGTCATCGAGGACCATCAGGTGGAGCCGCTCCGCCAGGTGATGTCCATCATCCCTGATGAGTTCATCAAGCAGCTGGCGTTCCGGGTTTTCATCACCGACGTGGAGATCCTCGTTTGATGGGCGGCCAGTGATGCTTGGCGGCCGGTGTTGAACCGGGAAGCCCCTGTCTGGTAGAATGTCGCACGCGCCGGGCCCGGCGCGCGTCCCTGCACGGACGAGGAGGACTATGAGCGAACCGACCCGCATTCTCGCGACGGATTGCGGCAGCACCACTACCAAAGCCATCCTCATCGAAAAGCGCGACGGCGAGTGGAGGCTGATCTGCCGCGGCGAAGCCCCAACCACTGTGGAAGCCCCCTATGACGACGTGACCGTGGGCGTCACAAATGCCGTCCGCGAAGTGGAAGAGCTGGCCGGCCTAACATTGATGGGAGGAAACGGCCTTCTGCATCCCGCCGAAGGCGCCCGCGGCGTAGACCTGTACCTTTCCACCTCTAGCGCGGGCGGCGGCCTGCAGATGACCGTTGCCGGCGTGGTGAAGGCGATGAGCGCCGAAAGCGCTGAAAGAGCGGCTCTGGGAGCCGGCGCCATTATCATGGACGTCATCGCCGTGGACGACGGGCGGCGGGACTGGCAGAAAATTGAGCGCATCCGGAGCCTGCGTCCAGACATGGTGCTGGTGTCGGGCGGCACGGACGGCGGAACGGTATCCCATCTGGTGGACATCGCCGAGATGCTCGTAGCGGCCGACCCGAAGCCCCGCCTGGGCGGCAATATGAAGTTGCCCGTCATCTATGCCGGGAACCGCGACGCGCGGGACGCTGTTCGCCAG
>CALCJH010000011.1 GCA_937967775.1 uncultured bacterium
GGCGTTTGCGAATCTTCCCGTGCGCTCCAGGTCCCATCCACGAACAACGCCCGTCAGGAAGCCAGCCACGAAAGCGTCGCCCGCCCCGACTGCATCCTGACACTCTACCTCAAAGGGAGGAATGCGCAGTTCCGTATCACCGCTGCGAATGTAGCACCCTTCCTCTCCCATCTTCAGACCCACAACACTCACTCCGTGGTCCATCAAGACACCGGCGATGTCCCGAGGCTCCTGTCGGCCGGTCACCATACGCGCCTCTTCAATGCTGGGGAGGAAGTAGTCAACGTGCGGAAGCGCAGGCTCCAGAAGGGTCATCCAGCGCCCCTTTGAGTCCCACGCGGTGTCCAGTGCGGTGGTCACCCCGGCATCCTTCGCCTGCTTCAGCACATTTGCGGCAGGCTGTCCGTCGAAAGACGGCATCAGGAAGAAGCCTGCCACGTGGAGCAACCGGCTGGCGCGCACCAGGTCCATATCTACGTCAGCTTCGCACAGCGAAGCGTTCGCTCCGATGTAGTGCAGGAAGCTGCGCTCGCCGTCGGCGTGCACCATAACCATGGTGGCCGAAGTCGCCATCTTCGGATCCCTTACCACCCCGTCCGCATTCGCCCCACTTCTCTGGAGACGGCTAACCATGAAGTCCCCGAACCCGTCGTCGCCGACTTTGCCGATGACCGCCGTGTCAACCCCGATTTTAGCGAGCCCCACGCTAGTGTTGGCCGCGCACCCTCCGGTGTGCAACTCCATCCGGTCCACCAGCAGAAGCTTTCCGCGCTCCGGCAACCGCTCGACCGGCTTGCCGACCACATCCGCGACCAGAATCCCAAGACAAACGACTTCAGCCATATCCCGTTCCGTAGACTCCAGAGAGTTTTGCCCGTCAACCGGGCGGATGCTGTGAGCCGGCGTCACCACCTGCGTCCGGTTCCCGTAAGTATTCCCGCGGGTTCAGCCGGCGGGGCGGCTCGTTCGAAGATGGCCATCCCGTGTCTTCGATGACTTCGGGCTCGTCTTCAACTACGCCGTACTTCATCAGCAGCTCCCGGTGCGCCCGGACGACGAAGCAGGCCCCCAGTCCTCCCAGCGCTACGACCGCGCCGATGCCGGACAGCAAAAGGAGCGCCCCGGCGGTCATTGTAACCGAGAATGCCCCCAGTGTGAAGAACGGATTATCCAGTAGCAGAAGGCCGGACTTCCTGACTGCCTTCCAGACCGCGCCTTCGTCGGTGATGAGAAACGGCCACTGCCACAGCTGCATCATCAACCACAGAAGCAGGAGGTAGGCCATCAGCATGCCCGCCATCTTCAGCAGAAGCGAAGAACGGGAGAGGAAGAACGCAGCGTCCGCCAGCATTACCACTGTCAGCACAAGCTGCACGGTGCCAAGCTTCAGGGCCGGCCAGAGAAACGTCCGAGCGAAGTCAAGAAAGGCATCAGGGCCGGGGTCCAGAAAATACGCGATCCTGTGGGCGAGCAGAATGTTGACACCCCAGCCGGAGACCAGCCCGTACCATCCGAGCAGGAACATCACTATGGCTGCCGCGGTCGGATCGGCTACCGGCCGCAGGGCTCCGCCGGCCATTACGGCTGTAGCCGGAAAGAGCATCATCACCGCGCTCCCCAGGGCCATCAACCCCAGGCGATCGTAGAAGTCGCCCGCTCCGCGGCGGATGGCCCAGATCAGGCGGGGGTGGTGGGGCGGGGCGGTAGGGGTTCCGGGAGGGGAAACGCTCATCGCAGAGCTGGCCTCCGAGTGCCGTCCGGCACGAATGCCTCACGCGTCACCAGAAGAGCATCCAGCGCGGCGGACCATTGGCCGCTGGCGGGCGCCGGAGCCTCCGCGCGGATGCGGATGACGTGTTTTCCGGCTGCCAGGCGCGCCGTTCCCAACCGGGTCCAGCGGAAGCCGGGGCCGTAAGGGTCGCCTGTCGAGGAGATGCCTGCAACGCGGGTCCACTCGGAGCTGTCCAGGTTCCAGGAGAGGGGACTGGTCTCCGGAGAGTCAATCTGTGAACCTGCCAGCCACACCTGATAGTCGCCTTCCACTGGCACGAAAAAGGCATATGACGCGCTGTAGGGCGCAAGAGGCGGCGCATCAGGGGTGTCCAGCTTGAGATATCGCGTGCCGCTTGCGCCGGGATGGTAACCTGTGGCGGTGAAGCTTGCCTCGGTGGCATCCTCGGCCTCCACCCACGCGAAGGGCGCTACCAGCGCCTGGAGCTCCTCCAGCGCCCGCGCCAGGGTCGAGCGAGCCAGCATCAGCCGGTCCCCTTTGATCATCGCCTGCGCATTCTCAAGGGCCATTCTGTACTGCCCCACCAGCACGTTCTGCGATTCCGCCCTCCTGATCAGACCTGCCAGTGCTTCCGCTTGAGCAATGAGGGCGTCACGGCTGATGAACTGAGCAGGAGCCAGACCGCGCACAATGGCGGGGTCGCGAGTAAGAGGGATGCGCAGCGCGTTCCTGGTCCGGGTCACCTTCCGTTCATCCGGCCCGGTAAAATGCACCGCCGGTTCCACTCCGGGAGGGGCGTGGATCTCCACGGTCCGGGGAGACCCGTCCACCCAGATGTAAACAGCCTCGCCTTCGGCGTCCGGCAGGCTGTAGGCGCGGACGCCCGGCTCCACATACACCTCCTGAGCTTCCATCTGGCCTCCCAGCCACCAGAGATCGCGCTCCAACCGCCGGATATCCGCACCCAGAGGATTGTGGAAAGAGAACCAGACGGCGCGCGGTGACCACTCGTGCAGGAGTGGCTCCATCTCCAGCCGGTCCCGGAACGATGCCAGCCACTCTAACTGCTCCGGGGTCTCCAGCAGGTCGAAGTTCGTCCAGGGAGGCGATAGCCGCAGGCCGAACACGAAGAAGCCTTTAGCTCCGGCGTCCTTCAGGGCAGTAAGGCACGCCGTCAGCTCGTCGGCGCTCCGGAAGCCGCGGTGCTCTTTGCGCTCAGAGGATGTGGTCTGGATCTCCGTAGCCACAAGCCACACCGGCCGCGAAGACTGTTTTGCTAGGGCCAGGCATTGCGCTCCCGCAAAAGGCCCGATCTCTGACGGGGAGCCATAGGCCTCGATGCCCAGTCCATCGAAGCCGGACGGGTCATCGTTGATCAGGAACTCGTAGTTAGCCGTCCATTTCACCACCACAGGGACGTCAGCGATCTCGCGTTTCAACACTTGCGCTGCGCTGTTGAGATATCCCCGGATGGAGTGGGTGCGAAAGGCCAGTAGGTCTTCCCACATCCGGCTTTCGGCCGTCGCAAGCTTGATGGTCTTTCCGGTGGCGGTGTCGTAGACTGCCGTCAGGCCTTTGCGGTCCCTCCAGAGAGGAATCAGGCGGCTGGCCTGCTCGAAGGTCGTGACCTCGCCCTGCACCCCCCATGCTCGCGCGAGAGAGCTTGCGTCGGCGTAGCGTTTCCGCAGCCAGGCTTCCAGCTCCACTTGGTACGCGCGGGATGCCGGGATCAGAAAGCCGGCCTCCCGCCGCAGTCCCATTTCGTTGATGAACGGGTCCACCCAGAATCTGAAGCCTGGCCCAAGCTTCAGAGGCTTCAGGTGAGCGATAAGGCGGTCCCGGTATTCGCTGTAACCCTCCCAGAAGTTCTGCAGGCCGTCGCGGGCGGGATCTAGCCTCTTCAGCGGATAGACCAACAGGATACGTCGGTCCTCCTCCGTGCCCCGGACCGGGATCGTGGCAGTGTCTCCGGACACGGAGAGCGCCTGAACGTTGACGATGTCTCCCTTCGGATTGGCCAGAATGGCAAGCCCTCCCACCAGACCGGGCGTCTGTAGTGTCAAGTTTCCGGCGAAGGTGATGTCGGGCTTCCGGTACACGGCAGGTCTCACGACCCAGCCTGTCAGGGGCCGGTCCGGGCCATCTGTAAGCTCAATGCCGTAGCGGAAGCCCTCCTGCTCCAGCACATCAATCAGGCGCTGCCAGTCTGCCGTGGGAATGCGCGTGGCCCCGCGTACGGGGTTGATGTAGATGTCCAGGATTCCGCGCGCCTTGAGTTGCCGCAGGCTCTCCACATCGGCCTGCCAGTTCTCCTCCGTGCGCGCTTCCACGAAATAGCGTGGGCAGAATTGTCCTCCCACGGGGATATATGGCCGGTCGTCCCAGATGAGTACGTTGGCGTCGTTGATCTGCCAGGAATGACGCTGTCCCTCGCGGTCCACGTAGATGCCGCGTGCCCCGGCAGTGACGCAAAGCCCGGGAAGCGTCAGCAGCGCGGCCGACGCCGCCAGCTTGAGCAGTCCCTGGAACAAGATTACACCTCGTATCGCTGCGCCGGCCGGGCCCTGACTCCGGACGGCGCTCATCGCTTCTCTCACATCCGCTCGGGAGCGGTCACCCCCATCGTCCGGAGGAGATTGCCCAGCACCGTCCGGCAAGAACGCACCAGCACCAGCCTCGCCCCGCTGAGCTCCCGGTCGGCCTCATCCATAACACGGCAATCCGTGTAGAACTTGTGGAACAGCCGGGCCATATCCATTGCAAAGGCGGCCAGCCTGTGCGGCTCTCGCTCCAGCCCCGCCCGGACCACCTCGTCCGGCCAGTCGGCGAGCTTCTTCATCAGTTCGATCTCTGAGGGATGGGTCAGCAATTCCAGTTTTGCGGCCTCTGCGGGCGGGACCGCGAATCCTTTCTCATCCGCGTTCCGAAGCAGCGAGCAGATG
>CALCJH010000012.1 GCA_937967775.1 uncultured bacterium
ATGGTCGAGGCGCCGCCGGAGCCCGTGCCGGTCTCCGGCTGAGCGCTCCTGCGGGCGAACACCGCTGCGCTACGGAATGCCAGATGTACTGCTATAATGCCGCGGGCGGGAGGGCGGCGCCCGTCAGCCCTCCGGTGACCACTCCGCCCCAAACCACAAGGATAACTGGCACTTGAGATCAGCTGGAATCGTTGGCCTGGGGATGGCCGTTCCGCAGCGGGTGCTCACCAACGCGGACTTGGAGAAGATGGTTGACACGTCCGACCAGTGGATCCTGGAGCGGACGGGCATCAGGGAAAGGAGGGTCGCTGGCGAGGACGAAACGTCCAGCACGCTGGGGGCCGCAGCCGCCAGGGAGGCTCTGGAGTCCGCCGGGCTGGACCCGCTGGACGTGGACCTCATTGTCTGTGCGACCACCAGCCCCGATATGCTCTTCCCTTCCACCGCGTGCCTGGTGCAGCATCAGCTGGGTTGCGTGCGCGCCGCGGCTTTCGATCTCAGCGCCGCCTGCTCGGGTTTCGCGTACGGGCTGGCGGTTACTTCCCAGCTTGTGGCGTCCGGAGCCTTTCGTAACGCGCTGCTGATAGGGGTCGATGTTCTGACCAAGTTTCTGGACTGGACGGACCGTTCCACCTGCGTGCTGTTCGGCGATGGGGCGGGGGCGGTGGTGCTGGCTCCCGTGGAGAGCGGACGCGGTCTGCTGGGCTTCGACCTGGGAGCGGACGGGTCCGGGGCCGATCTTCTCACCATCCCGGGTGGCGCCGGAAAGCATCCCATCAGCGAGGAGTCTCTGCGGGAGAAGCTTCGCTACATCCGTATGGACGGGCAGCAGGTGTTCCGCTTCGCGGTCAGGGTGATGGGCGAGTCCGCCGCCAGAGCAGTGGAGAAGTGTGGCCTCACACCGGACGATGTGGACTGGTTCGTGCCGCATCAGGCCAACATCCGCATCATAGACAGCGCAACGCGCCGCCTGGGCATAGACCCCGCCCGGGTGTATGTGAACGTGGACCGCTACGGCAATACGTCTGCCGCGTCCATCCCCATCGCGCTTTACGAGGCGTACCACTCGGGCTGTCTGAAAGAGGATGACACCGTCGTGACGGTGGGGTTCGGCGCGGGACTCACCTGGGCTTCGTGTGTGCTGGTGTGGACAATGCCGCCCGCCGGAAGGCAGAATCGGCAAAGCGCCGCCGCGGCAGAGGGCGTGGGGGCGCGGTGATCACTGCGGAATGGGGAGACGGTTTGATGCTGGCTTTCGTGTTTCCCGGTCAGGGTTCGCAGCGTCCCGGAATGGGACAGGCTCTGTATAGTGAGTTCGAGGCCGCCAGAAAGGTCTGGGAGCGGGCGGACTCGCTGCTGGGCTTTCCCCTTTCCGATCTGGCGTTCAACGGACCGGAGGAGGATCTGAAAGCCACGCGCAACGCCCAGCTTGCGCTGTATGTGTCCGAAGTGGCAGCGCTGCGTTGTTTGCTGGAGGCCGGTGTCAGGCCGGGGATCTGCGCCGGGCACAGCATCGGCGAATATGCTGCGCTGGTGGCGACCGGAGCGATGGACTGGGAAGAGGGGCTTGGCCTGGTGCGCGTCAGGGCTGCGGCCATGGACCGCGCAGCACAGGAGCGGCCGGGCGCGATGGCGGCGATTATCGGATTGCCGCCGGAGCAGGTGGCCGCGTGCGTAGAGGCTGCTTCCGGGGCCGGTATCGTCTGCGTCGCAAATTACAATTCGGCGGAGCAGGTGGTCATTTCGGGAGAGAAAGAGGCCGTGGATGCTGCCTGTGCGGCGGCTTCGGAGGCCGGCGCGAAGAGGGTGGTGCCGCTGGCGGTAAGCGGGGCCTTCCACAGCCCGCTGATGGCCGGGGCGGCAGAGGAACTGGGGCAGGCGCTTGCGGGGGCGCGGCTGGCGGTTCCGCAGGTTCCTGTGATAATGAACGTCACGGCCCGCCCGGCCGGTGGGCCTGAGGAGATCCGTAGGCTGCTGAAGGAGCAGGTCGTGGGACAGGTGCGCTGGCACGAGTGCGCTCAGGCCATTCTGGATGCAGGGCCGCAGGCGGTCATCGAGGCGGGTACCGGGAAGGTTCTTTCCGGACTCATGCGCCGGATGCCCGGCGCGCCTCAGGTGGTGGCCGTCGAGGAGCCGGGGGACGTCAGGGCAGCCGCTGCGGAGTTCGGTGGCGGGGAGGCTTGAGGACACGGAGGTATCGCATTTGAGTCTCAAGGGACAGGTCGCGTTCGTCACTGGGGCGGGCCGCGCCGGAAAGGGTATCGGTAGGGCCATCTGCCTGGCGCTCGCTTCGCAGGGGGCGGACATCGCCATCGCCGACTTCGTGGCGGAGGCCGCAGAGGCGGTGGCTGAAGAGTGCCGCGCGCAGGGAGTGCGAGCGCTTGCGCTTCAGGGAAGCGTCTCGGACTCCGCCGACGTCGCCAGGATGGTGAACCGGACCGTCGAAGAGTTCGGACGCATAGACATCCTTGTGAATAATGCCGGAATCACCCGGGACGGGTTGCTGGTGCGGATGTCGGATGAGGACTGGCAGGCTGTTCTGCAGACCAACCTCACGGGCGCTTTCCTTTGCACCCGCGAGGTGGCTAAGGTCATGATGCGCCAGAGGTCCGGCCGCATCGTCAACATCGCCAGTGTGATGGGCGTGGTCGGGAACGCGGGGCAAGCCAATTACTCCGCATCCAAAGCGGGGATGATCGCTCTCACGAAGACCACCGCGAAGGAACTGGGACGGCGAGGGATTAACGTTAACGCGGTCGCGCCCGGCTTCATCCAGACCGTGATGACCGAGGAGATGCCGGAGGGTGCTAAAGCTAAGGTTTCGGAGCAGATACCGCTGGAGCGTCTGGGTACGCCTGAGGACGTGGCAAATGTGGTTCTGTTCCTTGTGGGAGATCTGTCCAGCTACGTGACCGGCCAGGTGGTACACGTGGATGGCGGAATGGTGATGTAAGTCGAAGAGGAGCATAGATGTCGACGTTTGAGCGCGTGAAGAAGGTTGTTGTGGAGCGGCTGAAGGTGTCGGAAGATCAGGTCACGGAGAACGCTTCGTTCGAGCATGACCTGAAGGCGGACTCGCTGGACGAGGTGGAGCTGGTGATGGGTCTTGAGGAGGAGTTCGAGATCCAGATCCCGGACGAGGACGCCGAGAAGATTACCACGGTCGCTGAGGCCGTCAAATACATCGAGCAGAAGACTAAAGGTTAATGCGGGGGCGCCCGGCGCGCCGTTTCCGGCGCACACGCGGGCGCCCTTTGCCGCATCCGGAGATCGGCTGAGGAGTCTCCCGGGTTCACGGGAGATTCCGGCGGTTGAGGTTTGAATGAGCAACAACTCCAGGCGTAGAGTGGTGGTCACCGGCATGGGAGCGGTGACGCCCGTCGGTTGCACCGTGGAGGCTATGTGGGATGCGCTCATCCACGGACGGTCCGGGGTGGGTCCGGTCACGCATTTCGATGCTTCCCGGCATTCCAGCAAAATCGCGGCGGAGGTGAAGGATTTCGACCCGCTGCAGTATCTGTCGGCCAAGGAGGTGGACCGCAACGACCCATTCGTGCAGTTTGCCATCGGGGCCGCGCTGGATGCGGTGAAGGATGCGGGCCTGGTCATAGATGATTCCAACTCCGACCGTGTCGGTGTCCTGGTCGGGTCGGGGATCGGCGGCACAAAGACGTGGGAAGAGCAGAATGCGGTCCTGGTGGAGCGTGGGCCGTCCCGCGTGAGCCCGTTCTTCGTGCCCATGCTGATCGCGGACATGGCGAGCGGTCAGGTTTCCATCCTGACCGGGGCGAGGGGGCCGAACCTGGCGGTGGTGACGGCGTGTGCCACGGGCAGTCACGCCATCGGAGACGCGGCGGAAATCATCCGGCGGGGCGACGCCGACGCCATGATTGCGGGGGGCACGGAAGCGGCCGTGCGGCCGCTCGCAATGGCCGGGTTCTGCTCTATGAGGGCTCTTTCCACCCGCAATGACGAGCCGGAGCGGGCCAGCCGGCCCTTCGATAAGGAGCGTGACGGCTTCGTCATCGGAGAGGGCGCCGGTTGCGTGGTGCTGGAAGAGTACGAGCATGCCCGCAGCCGCGGGGCCCGGATCTACGGCGAGGTGCTGGGATACGGCCTGTCAGGAGATGCCTATCATATCACCCAGCCCGCGCCGGGCGGTCACGGGGCTCAGAAGTGCATGCGGATGGCGCTGGAGGACGCTGGCCTGCCGCTGGATGCGGTGAGCTACATCAACGCCCATGGCACCTCCACGCCGCCGAACGATCGCATTGAGACCGAGGCCATAAAGGCCGTGTTCGGTCCGGATCTGGCCTACCGCATCCCCGTCAGCTCCACGAAGTCCATGACGGGGCATCTGCTTGGCGCGGCCGGCGCGGTGGAGGCCATAGTCTGCCTGAAAGCTATCGAGCAGGGAGTGCTGCCGCCCACCATCAACTACGAGTTCCCGGATCCGGACTGCGACCTGGACTACGTGCCGAACGAGGCGCGGGAGGCGAATGTGTCCGTCGCGCTGTCCAACTCGTTCGGCTTCGGTGGGCACAACGCCACTCTGGTTTTCGGCAAAGTCTGACACCGGGTCGTTTTGGAAGTCTTGTGAGGGGCAGCGGTTTCCGGTCGGGCCGTTGCCCCTGAAGATCAGGAGGGAGTCTGAAAGAAGAATGGGCATCTCAGAACGCGCGCGCAGGGCGAGCCCCTCGCCGACGCTCGGAATCACCGCTAAGGCGAATCAGCTCAAGGCGCAGGGTGTGGATCTGATCGGATTCGCCGCGGGCGAGCCCGATTTCGACACTCCTCAGCATATCAAGGATGCGGCCGCAGCCGCGCTGGCGGCGGGGGTCACCAAGTACACTCCATCCACCGGGACGCCCGAGCTCAAAAAGGCCATCGTCGAGAAGCTGGAGCGCGACAACGGTCTGAGCTATGACGTCAGCCATATCGCTGTGTCCTGCGGCGCCAAGCACAGCATCTACAATGCGTTTCAGGCCGTGCTGGATCCCGGGGACGAGGTCATCATCCCGGCCCCGTACTGGGTGTCCTATCCCGAGCAGGTGCTGCTCGCTGAGGGCAAGCCGGTCATCGTCCGGACGGACGAGTCCACAGGATTCCGGATGAGCGCGGCGCAGTTCGAGGAAGCCTGCACGCCCCGAACGAAGATGCTGGTCCTGAACAGCCCGTCCAACCCGACCGGCGGCGTGTATTCGCGGCGCGATCTGGAGGAGATCGCCGAGGTTGCCGTGCGCAGGGGGGTGATGGTGCTCTCCGACGAGATCTACGAGAAGATCATCTACGGGGAGGAGCACGTCTCCATCGCGTCCCTTGGCAAAGAGATCTACGACCTCACCATCACGGTGAACGGCTTCTCCAAGTCCTACTCCATGACCGGCTGGAGGCTCGGCTATATGGCCGCCTCGAAAGAGATAATCGAGGCGGTCGGAAAGATACAGGATCAGAGCACATCCAACCCCACTAGCTTCGCGCAGAAGGGCGCCGTGGCGGCCCTCACCGGTCCGCAAGAGTGCGTGGAAGAGATGCGCCGCGAGTTCGAGCGCAGGCGGGATCGCATTGTGGAGCTGTTAAACGCCTGCCCGGGCGTGGAGTGTCTGACTCCCGGCGGGGCGTTCTACGTCTTTCCGAACGTCTCGGGCGTCCTCAAGATGTCCGGCGGGAAGTTCGCGGATTCGGACGCGCTGGCCGAGTGGCTGCTGGAGGCGGCGAAGGTGGCCATCGTCCCCGGCTCCGGGTTCGGCGCGCCGGAGAATGTGCGCCTGAGCTACGCCACCTCGATGCAGGCCATCGAAGAGGGACTGGCGCGGATGCGGAGCGCGCTGGAGGGACTACAGGGCTGACGGGCCGTGGAAGAGCGTCAACCGGCCGCCGTGTCGCTTGAGGAACTCCAGGCGCTGCAGCAGCGGCTGGGGGTGGGTCTCAGCGATCTGGATTTGCTGCGGCAGGCTCTGACGCACCGCTCGTATCTCGGGGAGACCACCGGCTTCCAGAGTAACGAACGTCTGGAGTTCCTGGGAGACTCGGTCCTTGGGCTGGTCGTCGCGGAATACCTTTACCACCATCTGGAGGGCCGCCCCGAAGGTGACCTCTCCCGCGCCAGGGCCGTTGCGGTCAGCGAGCCGACGCTGGCGGAGGCGGCTCGCTGCCTGGACCTTCAGAGTGCCCTGCAGGTGTCCACGGGTGAGCGTCTCTCGGGAGGGCTGGACCGCGACTCCATCCTTTCGGACACGTACGAGGCGGTGGTCGCGGTCATCTACCTGGACAGGGGCTTAGATGCGGCCCGCGAGTTCGTCCTGCGCACGCTGAGCGACGTTCTGCAGCGGATCGAAGAGGGTTCGCACCTGCGGGATTTCAAGTCTCAACTCCAGCAGCTGACGCAGGCGCGTCATCGCGTCACTCCGCGATATCACGTGGTCCAGGAGTCCGGCGCCGATCACGATAAGACCTTCGTTGTGGAGGTGGAGGTGAACGGGAAGCGCCTGGGGCGCGGCGTCGGCAAGAGCAAGAAGCAGGCCGAGCAGGCCGCCGCGGAGCAAGCGCTGAGCAGGGGACTCTTTATGGACGCGCCGGAGGAGGGCTGAACGTATGCGGTTGCCGGACGACGTGGAGATCGGTGTCTTCGGCGGAACAGGCTTATATTCCCTGCTGGAAAACGCAGCCGAGCATCGGGTGGAGACTCCTTACGGTCCTCCCAGTGACTCCGTAATGGTGGGGGAGCTTGCCGGCCGGAAGGTGGCCTTCCTGCCCCGCCACGGCCGGCAGCACACCATTCCACCCCACGCCATCCCGTATCTGGCGAATGTGTTTGCCTTCAAGAAGCTGGGCGTGTCGCGGATCATAGCGCCGTCCGCCTGCGGAAGCCTTCAGCCGGAGATCCATCCGGGAAGTTTCGTGGTCTCGGATCAGTTCGTGGACCGGACCCGGGGCCGTAAGGACACCTTCTACGATGGTCCCGTCGTTACCCACGTGAGCACCGCGCAGCCTTACTGTCCCGAGCTGCGCGAGCTTGCCTGTCAGGTGATCTCCGGTCTGGAGATCCCGCTCCACCGGCAGGGCACCTGTGTGGTGGTGCAGGGGCCGCGCTTCAGTACCCGGGCGGAGAGCCGTTTCTTCACGGAGTGCGGCTGGCATACGGTTAATATGACACAGTACCCGGAGGTGGTTTTAGCCCGCGAGCTTGAGATGTGTTACGTGAACATCTCGCTGGTCACCGACTACGACGCAGGGATCGTGGCGACGGACGGCAGCGGGCACGCGGTGACGACCGACGTAATGGCCGTGCTTCGGCAGAACAGCCGGAACGTGCGGGAGGTGATCCGGGAGATGATCTCAAAGATGCCCCGCCAGCGCTCGTGCGGCTGTGGGAATGTGTTGGAGACCAGCAGGATTGAGTGAGTCCCCGGATATCGCGCCTCTCCGAACGGTGGAGTGGGTGGACGGGCAACTGGCGCTGATAGACCAGACGCGCATTCCGCTCGCCCTAGAGTATGTCCGTCTCTCGACGCCGGAGGAAGTGGAGGCGGCCATCCGCACAATGGTGGTGCGGGGCGCTCCGGCCATAGGAGCTGCTGCCGCTTACGGTGTTGCTCTTGCTCTGCAACGCTGGTGCGGGCGGGATGCCTTCGAGCGCGATGTGCAACGCCTGCGGAATGCGCGCCCCACCGCCGTGAACCTGCGCTGGGCGGTGGACCGCGCAGCTTCCGCTGCGGCGCCCTGGCTGGACCGCGACGACCCCGCCGGGGCGCTGGAGGCAGTGCTTCGTGAGGCGCACGCCATTGCGCGGGAAGACGAAGAGGCAAACCGCTCCATTGCCCGTCACGGACTTCATCTCGTGCCGGAGGATTCCACCATCTTGACCCACTGCAACACGGGCGATCTGGCCACTGTGACGGGCGGGACGGCGCTGGGCATCATCCGGGAGGCCTTCCGGGCGGGCCGAAGGGTCCGCGTGTTCGCGGATGAAACACGTCCGCGCTTTCAGGGACTCAAGCTTACAGCGTGGGAACTGGGCCGGGCGGGTGTCCCGGTGACAGTCATCCCGGACGGGGCGGCGGCCAGC
>CALCJH010000013.1 GCA_937967775.1 uncultured bacterium
GCGGCGATGTTCATGGCCTTCTCCACGATCTCTCGCGCGCTGAGATCCGTGTTCTCCAGCAGCGCGCGGGCCGCGGCGCGCGCATAGCCGGCGCCGGACCCGATGGCCGCGATCTGATCGTCCGGTTCGACGATATCGCCGTTCCCGCTGATCATCAGAAGCCATTCCCGATCGGCCACGATCATAAGTGCTTCAAGCCGCCGCAGGATGCGGTCGGTGCGCCAGTCCTTGGCGAACTCCACCACCGCGCGCCGGATGTTGCCCGCCGACTCATCCAGCTTGGACTCGAACCGGTCGGTCAGGGTCTGCGCGTCGGAGGCCGACCCCGCGAACCCCGCCAGCACTTTCTCGTGGTAGATGCGGCGGACCTTACGCGCGCCGGATTTGATGATGGACGCATCCAGCGTCACCTGTCCGTCGCCCGCCATCGCCACCTTGCCGTCCCTCCGGACGGCCAGCACTGTCGTAGAGCGGATCTTCAAATCTCCTCGTCCTTCCGGGTTTTCAGCCTAGCCCGCGGATGCGCCCGGCGGTAGATCTCCCGCAGGTGATCCCGCGTAACGTGCGTGTAGATCTGCGTGGTGGAGAGGTCAGCATGCCCCAGCAGCTCCTGCACCGTCCGGAGATCGGCCCCGTTCTCCAGCAGATGTGTGGCGAACGTGTGGCGCAGCGTATGGGGTCCGGCGTGGGGCAGGCTGCAGTAGCCCCGTGTGGACCGGTCCACGATCCTGCGGACCGACCGTTCCGTCAGCCGCCCACCCAGGCGGTTCAGAAACAGCGCCTGCTCGCCGGCCTTTCGCGCCAGATGCGGCCGCCCTTCGGCAAGATAGCGCTCCACGGCGTCCTGCGCCGCCCGCGTGGTCAGCACGACGCGCTCCTTGTCGCCCTTGCCGATGACCCGGATGGCGCTGCGGCCGCGGACATCATCCACATCCAACGCCACCAGCTCCGACACCCGCAGCCCGGTGGCATACAGCATCTCCAGGATCGCCGCGTCGCGGAGGTCCGATGGCCCCTCGATGACCCGGTCGTCCAGCATCCGGAGCGTCTCGGTCTGCGTCAGGAATTTGGGGAGACGCCTGTAGCGGCCCGGACTCAGGCCGTCGAGGGAAGGCATCTCCTGAAGGTATCCCCTGCTCAGTGCCCACTTCAGAAAGGAACGCAGGGACGCCAGACGCCGGCCAACAGTGGACGGTGCAAGCCCGGCGGTGCGCATCCGCGCCAGCCACCGCCGGACGCCGGCGCGTCCGGCAAGCTGGAGGGTGGAAGCGTCATTCAGATCTATTTCCAGGTCGCGGGCGGCCTGCGCCACATCCCGCACATAGGCGCGCACGGTGTGCTCCGAGGCTCCCGTCCGGGCCAGATGCCCGGCGAATTCCTCCAGCAGACTGCTTCCGCCCGGTGTCCTTTCGCCTGGAGCCCCTCCTGCCATCACGTGTGGATTGTAGCACGCATGGCGCGCACCCGTCAGAGAGGCATCCTTGAGCGAGCGGCGGGGTAAAGCTATAATCCCACCCGTGAGCGCCATCCAGCTTCGTGACAACCGCCGCTGCTTCGCCTGCGGACCGGACAACCCCATCGGCCTCCACCTGGAGTTCGAATGGAGGGGCGACCGGCTCTGCTGCCAGTGGATTCCTCTGCCGGATCATCAGGGATACGCAGGGATCACCCACGGAGGACTCATCGCCACTGTGTTGGATGAGGCCATGGCCCGCGTGCTTTGGGACAGGGGAGTCCCGGTGGTCACAGGCTCCTTTGAGATGCGCCTCCGTGCTCAGGCCCACTCCGGTGCGCCGGTCTTTGTGGAGGCGTGGCTGGAGGGCGGGCGGGGGCGGGTATCACGCTGCCGCAGCATTATGACGGACGCGGACGGAGCCACTGTTGCCGAGGCGTCTGGCTCCTACGTCCACATCCCCGGAGGCTGAAGGTTCAGCCCAGTTTCATCGCCGCGCGGACCTCTTTCATGGTCTCTTCGGCGGTCTCCCTCGCCTTTGCGGCGCCCTGCTCCAGGGCTTTCTCCACCAGCGCCGGGTCCGAAGCGAACACCTGCCGCCGCTCCCGGATGGGAGCCAGGTTCTCGTTCAGCGCCTCCGTCAGCTTCTTCTTGCAGTCCACGCATCCCAGCGCCCCGGAGCGGCAGTTCTCCTCGATCCATGGAGTTTCGCCTTTGTTGTAGAGCTGCTGCAGAGCGAACACGGGACAGACCTCCGGATGGCCCGGATCCCCGCGGCGGAGTTTGGCCGGATCCGTGAACATGGTCTTCAACTTCTTCGCAGTCTCATCGGCACTGTCGCTGATGTAGATGGCATTCCCGTAGGATTTGCTCATCTTCCGGCCGTCCGTCCCGGGCATGACGGCAGCCTCCGTCAGAAGAGCTTCACACTCGGGGAAGACAGGTCCGAACAGGAAGTTGAACCGCCGCGTGATCTCGCGCGTTAGCTCCAGGTGAGGCAGCTGATCCCGCCCCACCGGCACAGCCTCGGCCTTGTAGACCATGATGTCCGCCGCCTGAAGCACCGGGTATCCCAGGAGTCCGTAAGAGGCAGACTCGATGTTCAGATTCTCGCGCTTCTCCTTGTAGGTCGGGACCCGCTCCAGCCACGGTAGAGGCGTGATCATGGAAAGCAGCAGATGCAGCTCCGCGTGCTGCTTCACATGAGACTGGACGAAGATGGCGCACTTTGCCGGGTCCAGCCCGGCCGCCAGAAAGTCCAGCGCCACCTCCCGCACCAGCGACTTCAGGTTGCTCGGATCCTCGGCCACAGTGGTCAGCGCATGCCAGTCCACGATGCAGAAATAAGAGTCGTAACTGTCCTGCAGCCGCACCCAGTTGCGCAGCGCGCCTTCCAGATTGCCCAGATGCAGCATCCCTGTGGGCTGCATCCCGGAAAGAAGTCTCTTGGCCACGGTCCTCTTGGTACTCCCTGTCTGTTTCCTGATATGACTCAGCGCCCCAGCAGGAGCGTCATCAGCAGATCTCTCGGCGGCCCGATGATAAGCCGCACCCCGCCCGTCACGAGCAGCAGAAGCAGAATTGCCATTCCATACTGAGAAGCAAACTGCGTATAGCTACGCGCGCTCTCCGGCGGCAGGATGCCCGCCAGAATGTGTGATCCGTCCAGCGGAGGCAGTGGAATGAGGTTGAACAGGGCCAGGCCGATGTTCACGACCACCATAATGATCAGAAAATAGCGGATCCCGGGACTGAACGCCAGCACTCCCGTCCGAAGCAGAAGGGCGCACACGGTGGCCATAATGATGTTGGAAGCCGGTCCCCAGAGCGACACCAGGACATCGTCCCGCCGCGGGTTGCGGAAGTTCGCGGGATTCACCATCACCGGCTTTCCCCAGCCGATGCCGAACCCGGTGACCGTCATAAAAACGATCATAATAAACCCCACCGGATCGAAATGATCCACGGGGTTCAGCGAGATGCGTCCCTGGCGTCTGGGTGTATCGTCTCCGGCCAGCACGGCGGAAGCGGCGTGCGCGAACTCGTGGACGGTGATGGACATCACCACCGCGAAAAGGGTTACGAAGATGCGGTAGAAGTCAAAGTCCACCGGACTCTGCCCCCACCTTTCTGACCTCCCAGAATCTGGCCGGGATGACGTCGTTGCGGACCAGATCGTCCAGCGTCTCCCTGCGCACGATGATATCGGCCCGCCCATCGCACACTAGAACAACCGCCGGGCGAGGCAGGCGGTTGTAGTTGCTGGCCATGGCGTAGTTGTAGGCTCCGGTGGCCTGGACGGCAAGAATATCTCCGGATGAGGCCTGCTGGATCCTGGTGTCCTGGATCAGGATATCCGTCTCGCAGTGCTTGCCCGCCACGCGCACGCGCCAGTCCCGGGGCTCACATGCCCGGTTGGCCACCAACGCTTCATAGACGGCGTCGTATAGCTGTGGCCGCGGGTTGTCGGACATCCCTCCGTCAATGGTCACGTAATCCCTGTAG
>CALCJH010000014.1 GCA_937967775.1 uncultured bacterium
TCCGCGTAGCGCGCATCGCCGGTCAGCCCCAGCATCCGCAGATTCCACATTGCGTTTGCAATGGCCGCGCAGGTCTCGGAATAGGCCCACTCGTTCGGAAGCTCGTAGCGCTCCCCGATCTCCTCTCCGGCATACCGGGCTCCCAGCCCTCCCGTGATGTAAACCCGGCCGGATGCTGTGTCTTCCCATAAATCCTGCAGCGCCTTCCACGCGTCGCGATCACCTGTCTCTGCATACCAGTCGGCCACACCGGCCATCAGATAAGCAAATCGCACGGCGTGGCCGCTGATCTGGCCGGCTCTTCCGAGCGCCTGCTGCTTCAAAAAGAACCCTGCAAGGTCCAGGTAATCCCTTTTGCCGGTGATGCGGTATAGCTCCACCAGCGCCATTTCGACCTCCGGATGACCGTCCGGCTGCTCGATCTTGCCCGGGCCGAACGTAGAGGTCAAATAATCCGCGAAGCGTATGGCAACGTCAAGGAACTTGCGGCTTCCGGTGGCGCGGTAGTGAGCAATCGCAGCCTGGAACATGTGCCCCGCGCAGTAGAGCTCGTGCTCCACCGGCAGATTGCGGAATCTCTGGCCGGAAAGTTCGCCGACGAAGAATGTATTCAGATACCCGTCCGGCTGCTGCGCGGAGGCGACATCGTCAATCACGCTCTCCAGCAACTCACAAAGCTGCGGGTCATCCCAGGACTCCAGAGCAGTCGCGGCGCCTTCCATCCATTTATACAGGTCCGAATCCCGGAAGACGGGACCCTTCAAATCCCCCTTGCTGCGGCCGCCAACCACGCGGAAGTTCTCGACCACGCCGTGATCCTCAAGCTGACGGTACAGGGCAGGGATCCCCAGAGTCCTGTTGGCGTCCATCCACCTCTTCCAGAATCCGCCGTCCATCGTAACGCAACCGACGGGAGCCGGCGTTATCTTCACTCGCGGGCTGTTGTGCGTGGCGATGACGCCAATGGAGCCGTGTTCTATCAATGCGCTCTCCTCCTGGGCTGATGCCATTGAGGCAAGTGCCAGAGAAAGTGTCAAGACAGCTGCCGTTGCGGATAGGCGGCAAGCAAAAGGCAACATCCTCTCCCAACCCCTTCACGAACCTGCGGCGGAAAGCTTGCAAGCTGCCCCAGGCTGTCCTTTTCGACACTCTGCTGTCCGTCTTCCTGCCGTGCCCGCAGGACTTTCACGCCAGTCTCAACCGCCGGCGGTGCGAGACAGGATCATCCGGGCTTCGTCAGCCAGCGGGCCGGACGGAGCGCGCCCGAGAAGGGCGTCCAGGTATATCCTTGCGGCCTTCGGATCCTTCCACTGTTCCAGATAGAGGCGGGCTAGGCGGAGGAGCGCCGTCTCGCATTCCGGAGCCCGAGGATATACACTCAGCATAAGCTGCAGGATCTGTGTCTGGGCATAGTATTGCCCTGTTGCGCCAAGCCGCCCGGCCAGCTGGAGATAGTGTACCGGGAGCAGTAAACGCGGAAACCTTTTCAGCTCCAGCAACATAGTGCTGACGGCAGTAGGGCATTCCTGGATGAACTTCTGCGGAGCATTCCGGAACGCAGCAGCCACTTTCTGCGGACGACTCTCCCGGACTGCCGCTGTGACAAGGGCGGAAAACAGCGCCGGATCATCTGGAGTATGCTCCAGCAGGGTTTCCAGGGCGGACACGGACATCTCTTTCAGGTCCACTCCGTCGGCCTGCAACACCTTGATCTGCGAGACGGCTTCGGGGTCACGCCGCACCGCCATCACCTGCGGAAACACAAGTCCGAAAAGCATTCCGCCGATATGCGCAAAATGCGCCACGAAGTCCCCCGGCGCAGGACCGGCGATACCCAGAAAATCCATCGCCACATAGAACAGGATCAGCCAGAGAGCGGGAATCTCAAAAACACGCAGATACGGCAAAAAGAAGAAAATAAGAAACAGCACGCGCACACGGCTCCAGGTGAACAGCCACCAGTACGAGCCAAGTATTCCCATGATCGCCCCACTGGCGCCGATGAGGGGAATGGTGTTTGCACCGGACGACGCCCAGTGAAGCAGATCTCCCGCGAGCCCCGCCCCAAAGTAAAGCCCGAGAAAACGGCCATGCCCCAGGCGCTCCTCCACCGCGGGCCCGAACAGCCAGAGGAAGTACATATTGAAGATCAGGTGAAGGAGGTCGCCGTGCAGAAACTGCGATGCGAAGGAGCGCAGGAACCACTCATGCCCACCCACAAAGGCCCAGTCCCGCACCACTCGATCGGTAATCGTGAGATCCCGCCCGGTCGTCAGGCCGAACACAAGCACATTCAGGACCACCAGCGTGTACGTCGCCAGCGGGATCGTGCGGACCGGGTTCTTGACCCTGTAGGGAATGAGCATCAGGACACGGCGGCGTAAAGCGCCTCAGCGGCGCTTGCCGCCTCAGTCTTTCAACACCTGGCTCAGCACTGGCTGAATCTCCCGGGCAGGCAGAATGACGAAAATGGACTCGGCGGGCTCCTTCCCGATCGGCTGCAGCCGGCGGATGACCACCACGCCGGCCAGCTTACCCTCCGCTGAAAAAGCCGCTCCTCCCAGCAAACCAGGAGCCAGCGACCAATCCTCCGAGCCGGGCAGGAGATACATCCGGCGGGGACGCGTCAGGACTCCCGTGACAGCGGAGACGTGCGCGGTGGGAGTCCAGTGAAGCTGGCGCCCTGCGCAGCCCACCAGGAGCACAGGATCAAGGATCTCCAGACCGGCCGGGTCGGAGAGATCGAGCGCCGTCAGGGGCTTCTCCAGAGGGGCCCGCGGACGGATAAGAGCGATATCCAGATCGCGGTCCCGGAGGGCCACTTCCCCGTGGAATTCCGAGCCGTCATCCAGACGCACCTTGACATCGCGGATATCCGACCGGAACTTGAAGTCCACCGTCTCGAACCGGCTCCACAGATCCTGGTAGAGGGTGGCACTGTCCGTGCCCGTCAGGCTGGTGACAATCAACCCCGACGGATGCACCACGCAGCCGGCGACTTCGATATCCTCCTCTTCTGGAGTGTCCTCCCGGCCTTCGATGGTCATGACCATCTCGGATGTGACCCGCACACTGGCGATAGCGGGAGCCGACTTAGCAAGCAATTCCCTCCCAGCCTGAGGCGTGATGCTGGCCCAACCCGTTCTGGCAGACATAGCGATCAGCACAAGAGCAAATGCTGCGATAGCGAAAGAGCGTGCGTTGTTCATCTGTGTCTCCCCAGGATTCCTACGGGGAGGTCCAGGCGGGCTGGATCTCCACGAACAGCTGGCGGATGCCCCGCCTTACGAGAAATACCACGCTGGAGGCGCGGGACTCGCGTGCCTTCTCCAGAGCCTGCCGGAGTTGCTCCACATCCGTCACGGCTGCATCGCCCACGCGCGTGATGATATCTCCAACAGCCAGGCGAGCCACGGCTGCCCAGCCACCCTCCGTGACCGACTCCACCACTACCCCCTCCACCGGCTTTTCTCCGCCGGACGGAGTGCGAGGTCTGTCGCCGAACGTGATGTTGCGAGCCGTGAACTCGAAATCCTCGCTGCGGTAGCGCTTCATCTCCCGCGGAAGTTTGGGTGACGCCTCAAGTTCCACGACGAGCTTCATCGGTTTGCCTTCCCGCAGCACAGTGAGCTCGGCGGTGGACCCGATCGGCTTCTGGCGCACCAGTGCAGCGAGCATCTCGAAGTCCTGAGGCTGGGATGCCTCGATGGGCTCCCCGTCCAGCGCAGTGATGATATCTCCCACCTTGAGTCCTGCTTTCTCGGCGGACTTGCCCTTGAAGACCTCGGTAACCCGGAAGCCTTTCACACCGCTTAGCCCCAGCGCCTGCGCCACATCCGCGGTCAGCACCTGCGTGCCAACCGGTAGCCACGCCTTGGCGGCCTCCAGTCCGGGATCTCGCAGCGGATCCTGTCCCACCCTCACGACCGTC
>CALCJH010000015.1 GCA_937967775.1 uncultured bacterium
AGCGATGGCGAATGTCAGAGCGCTGTCTATTCCGCCCGAAAGGCCAACCACCACCTTCTGGAAGCCGTTCTTGCGCACATAGTCGCGTGTTCCGGTCACCAGCGCCCGGTAGACCTCTTCCAGATCATCCAGAACGGGTTCCACCAGGCAGGCAAACTCCGCACCGGCAGGAGCCTTGTGGTCCGGCAGCGCATCCAGCGGGATGACATCCACACGGACTCCAGCATCGGCCATCTCCAGCTTTTCCCGTCTGCGGCGGACATCGCGGGCGCGCAGGTGGGCCACCTCCCCTGCATCTACATCGCAAACCAGCAGATGCTCCTCAAACGCGCGCGCTCTGGCCAGAATGCGCGCATCCGGCCCGGTGATGAAGGACGAGCCATCGAAGACCAGCTCATCCTGCCCTCCGGCGGCATTCACGTAGCAAACCACGGCGGCGCAGTCTGACGCCCGGGTCGCCACCATCCGCTCGCGCTCCCGGCCCTTGCCGCGATGGTAGGGAGAGGCGTTCAGAACGAGAACTAGCTCCGCCTCGCCCACGAGCGTCTGAGCGGCGGCAGGCCCGGCGGGATACCAGATGTCCTCGCAGATGCAGACCCCGAACCTGAGATCTTCCAGCTCAAAGACTGATGTACCCGTTCCTCGCTGGAAGTAGCGCTCTTCATCAAAGACGCCGTAGTTCGGGAGATGATGCTTGTGATGCACTCCGCGGATGGCGCCGTTCTGGATGACGGCTGCCGCGTTGAAGATGTCGTCCCCGCAGTCGACAAACCCGACCACGAGGATCGTGCCATCAGGGGCCCCCTCCGCGACGATCTCGACGGCCTCCCGGGCTCTCTTCAGGAACGCCCCTTTGAGAAGCAGATCCTCCGGGGGATATCCCGTGATGGCGAGCTCCGGGAATACCACGATATCCGCACCCGCATCCGCAGCCTTCCGCGCATAGTCCAGGATCTTTCCGGCGTTGCCCTCAAGATCGCCCACCAGCGGGTCCATCTGCGCCAGGGCCACCCTTACCTGCCGTGATCCATTCCTGAGCCGTGAATCCATTGTCTGCGCCGCCGTCATCCCCCGGAAGCCCCGCCGGGCTCCCGGGTGAAATCCGTATGGAAGTAGATGCGCTCGTGAATCTCGCGGGCGCGGCCGCAGTGCCTGCGGAGATCGGCCAGAAAGGCTTCCGCCGCCCTGCCCGGCCGCTTCTGAGGATACCCCAACCGCCGCGCAAACGTCCCGAGCTCCTCCGGCGAGGCGGGGACCCCCTCTGCCGCGCGGTCCTGATACAGCTGCAGCCGGTTCTCGGCCCGGCGCAGGAATAGATACGCCTCCCGGAGAACACGCGCCTCGCCCGCAGGAAGCACCCCGGATCGGGCCAGCGCCCCGAGCGCCTGAAGGGTGTTCGGCCGGCGCACCCCGGGAACTTCTCCGCCGCGCACGAGCTGCAGAAGCTGAACAGTAAACTCGATGTCCAGGATGCCGCCCGGCCCCAGCTTCAGGTCAATGACCCCTCCCGAGCGGTTGGTCTTCTCGTTCTCGATGCGGCGCTTGATATGCCGCAGCTCCTCCAAATCCGCTTCCGTGAGGCCGCGACCCCAGACTGCATCCGACACATCCCGGAGCAGGATCCGCGCAAGGGGCAGGTCTCCGGCCACACACCGCGCGCGCACCAGCGCCTGGCGCTCCCACACCTGAAGGGACTCCTGCAGATAACGCCGGTATCCTTCGAGCGACCGCGCCAGCAGACCGGCGTTGCCTTCCGGGCGCAGGCGCAGGTCCACCTGGAACCCCCGCCCCTCTTCAGTCAGGCGGCCCAGGATATCCAGCACACGCCGCACGCATTTCTCGAACTCCCGGAAGGCGTCGGGCTTTGCGGCGTCTTCCTGATAGACGAAAACGAGATCCACATCGGAGGAATAGTGCAGCTCCCGCCCTCCCAGTTTGCCCATCCCCAGCACCGCAATGCGCCCCGGCAGCCCGCCTGCGGCCTCCCGCTCTTCGATGGCCATTCTCAGGGCTACGCGGATACACGCCTCGGCCAGAAGGCTGATCTCCCGGGTCGTGGAGGTCACACGGGCCAGGCCCGCCACATCCCGCACTCCGATGCGCAGGAACTCGCGAAGGCGGAAGCGGCGCAGCGCGTTCAACCTACCCTCTTCCGTCGTCTCGGAGCGGACCCGTTGCAGTAGTTCTGCCTCCAGGTCCGGCAGGGACCTGGGAGAAGCGAGCATCCCCGGAGACGCCAGCATGTCAATGTATTCCGGGTGGCGCTGCAGGGTCTGGGAGAGAAACTCGCTGGCGGCGGCCAGGCGAACGAACACGTCCATCGTGCCCCGCGTGGTGCCGATGGACCGGAAGAACCCGAGCGGCGAACCGGTGGCTTCCGCCATTTTCTCCAGGTTCGCAAGGGCGGCATCCGGATCAGGCGAGCTTGAGAGGCTGTCCAGAAGCTCCGGGAGCATCTGAAGGAAACGGCGCTGCGGCTCCGTGGAAACCCTCTCCCCCGCCCCAAGCCCGGCGATGCGGCGCAGGGCAGCTTTCGCGCGCTCCGGCTCGCGGAACCCCAGTCTTTGCAGGATGCCTTGGTCTTCCCTTTCAGCCTCCAGCAGAGACGCGAGTTCCAGCGGTGGCCCGCTTTCTCCGGCCGCGAATTCCCGGAAGACCCGCCGGTGGATCTCCCGCACGGTCTGGGTCCAGTGCGAGTACTCCTCCAAAAACTGCTCCCGGGCGCTGCGTCCCGGCTCGTCCCGGTAGCCTGCGCGGAGCGCCAGGGTCTGCTGACCTTCCGCGTCCTCCGGAACCGTCTGCAGCGGCAGCTCCTCCGCAAGCTGCATCCGGTGCTCCACCTGACGCAGGAACACATAGGCCGCCGCCAGCGCGGAGCGCTCCTGCGTGCTGATGACCCCGCAGCGCTCCAGGCCGTCCAGAGCGTCCAGCGTGGCGGGGGCGCGCACCTGTGGCTGGCGGGCGCCCGCCATAAGCTGCAGCAGCTGCACCGTGAACTCTATGTCCCGGATGCCTCCCCATCCGTGCTTCACCTGCCTGTCCATGGCCCCGGAGCGGCCCCGGAAGTCCTCCGAACGCTCCTTCACGGCAAGGATGCTGGATACGGAGACAGCATCCAGTGGGCGGGAGAAAGTGAAGTCGGCAATGAAGCGGTCCACCCGCTCCCGCAGGTCGGGCGGTCCGGCGATGGTCCGGGCCTTGATCAGCGCCTGCCGCTCCCAGGGCTCGCTCCAGCTCTCGTAGTAGTTGAGAAATTGCTGCAGCGAGCATCCGATGGGACCGGCGCTCCCGTAAGGCCGCAGGCGCAGATCCACACGGTAC
>CALCJH010000016.1 GCA_937967775.1 uncultured bacterium
TGGTGGACTACTGCCGCAGGAAGGGCGCGACGGTCATCCTGAAAGGGCTCCGGGCGGTGTCGGACTTCGAGTTCGAACTCCAGATGGCCCAGATGAACCGCCGCCTGGCACCGGAGATCCACACGCTTTTCCTGATGACCACCACGGAGCAGTCGTATCTGAGCTCCAGCATCGTCAAAGAGATTGCAAGACTGGGGGGAAGCATCGAAGGTCTTGTGCCGCCGCCGGTGGAAGGGTACCTGCGAGCCCGGCTGGCTGAGTGCGGCGGATGAGAGAAGGACGGGCCGGCGGCCCGCAAGTTTCAGGGGTTTTTCAAGTCCAGGGAGATGTGAGGATGATCGAGCAGCAGTCCGTGACACGCAGCGTCTCTTCGTTCACGCGTGAGCAGGCCAACACGGTGGACATCATCAAAGAGCTGGACAAGCTCGAAGAGCTGGTCGAGGACAGCCCGCAGATCGGGGGGCGGGCTCTGTGGGTCAACGCTGACAGGTTTTTCGTCTGCACCAACAGGATCCGTGCCTTCCTGCCGGAGGAGATGAAGCGCGCCAGCCGCATCTCCCGCGACAGCGAAAAGATGCTGCAGGAAGCGCAGGATGAGGTGCACCAGACGCTGGAGTCCGCGCGCCGGGAGGCTGAGCGGATCATCGAGCAGGCCCGCGCCAGGGCCGCCGAACTGACCGCGGCCGATGCGGTCCGGCTCAAGGCGGAGCAGGAAGCTGCCAGAATAATCTCTGAAGCCAGGGAGCAGGCTGTGCAGATCCGCCGTGGGGCGGACCAGTATGCGAAAGAGGTGCTGGCAGGACTGGATGCCTTCCTGGGCCGCATTCTGGGCACGGTGCAGCGGGGCCGGGCAAAACTGGAGCAGCAGGAGTTGGAATCCTCCGTTAGATGAACGTTATCGAGAACCTGTACGAGCGGGCCCGTACCGCGGGCAAGCGCATCATCCTGGCCGAAGGCGGGGATCAACGGATCGCCGAGGCGGCTGTTGAAGCCGGAAAGCTGGGGTTGGCCCGCATTATCATCCTGGGAGATGTGGAGACGGTCTCCCAGCAGATCAGGGAAGCGGGCGGCGAGCCCGGCGATTTCGAGATCATCAACCCTGTCTCAAGTCCAAAGCGCAGGGAATACGCGGCCAGGCTGCATTCCCTTCGCAAACATAAGGGGATGACGGAAGAACAGGCTTACGAGTTGACCGGGGGCAACCTTTATTACCCGGTCCTCGCCATTAGCGCCGGAGACGCAGACGGACTGGTCTCCGGCGCTACTCATTCCACCAGCGATACCGTCCGTCCCGCGCTTCAGGTTCTGAAGACCGCTCCCGGTTATTCCATCGTCTCCAGCTGCTTCGTGATGGTCTTGCCCCGGCAGGATTTCGGAGAGAACGGGGTGCTGGTGTATGCGGACTGCGGACTGGTCATTGACCCGAGTCCGCAGGAGCTGGCGGAGATCGCGCTGGCCTCCGCAAAGTCGTTCGAGCAGCTGGTGGGGGGACAGCCGCGCATCGCGATGCTCAGTTTCAGCACCAAGGGCAGCGCTAAGCACCCCATGGCCGACAAAGTCATCCAGGCCACGGAGATGGTGCGGCTGCGCGATCCGGCGGTTCTGGTGGACGGGGAACTGCAGGCAGATGCCGCTCTGGTGCCCTGGGTGGCCGGGAAAAAGGCTCCGGGAAGCCCGATACAGGGGCGGGCGAATGTGCTCATCTTTCCTGACCTGGGGGCGGGCAACATCGCCTACAAGCTTACGGAGCGGCTGGCGGGCGCAACCGCGCTCGGCCCCATCCTGCAGGGAGTGGCCAGGCCCGTCAACGATCTGTCCCGCGGCTGCAGCGCAGACGACATCGTCAAAATGGTGGCCATCACCGCCTGCCAGGCGGTGTCCTGACCGCATCCGCGGACCGCATATTCGCCCTCCTGCGCGGAGCCCCATAAGGAGCTCCGGACGGAGTCCTCTAAAGTCGCCCGGCTCCGGCCGGCAGTATCGGACACGGATTGACAATGAAAGTTCTGGTCGTCAACAGCGGTTCGTCTTCGCTGAAGTATCAGCTTATAGACACCTCATCGGATGCGATTTTGGCCCGCGGGCTGGCAGAACGCATCGGGATGGCTTCCGGCCGGCTGAAGCATGTGTCGGAAGGCCGCTCCGAACTGGTGCTGGAGCAGCCCATTCCCGATCACGTCACCGCAACGGACCTTGCGTTCTCGGCCCTGGTTGACCCGCAACACGGCGCGGTAAGCACCCTTGATGAGATCGAGGCTGTGGGCCACCGCGTCGTCCATGGAGGCGAGAAGCTGACGCGGGCTGTGCGCATAGACGATGAGGTCATACGGGCCATCGAGGAGATGAGCGCGCTTGCGCCCCTGCACAATCCGCCGAACCTGATGGGCATCCGGGCCTGTCTGGAGCGCATGCCCCACACGCCGCAGGTAGCCGTGTTCGATACGGCATTCCATTCCACCATGCCGCCGTACGCGTATATGTACGCGCTGCCTTACGAGCTCTATTCAAAGCTGGGGATCCGGCGCTACGGATTCCACGGGTCTTCGCATAAATATGTCTCTGCACGCGCCGCCAGGCTGTTGCGGGAGATGGGGCACGAGGGGGACACACACATTGTCACCTGCCATCTGGGCAACGGCTGCAGCGCCACGGCGGTGGTCAACGGCCGGGCGGTGGACACCAGCATGGGGATGACCCCGGCGGAGGGGCTGGTGATGGGGACGAGGGGCGGAGACATTGACCCGGCCATCCTTCCCTTCCTGATCAAGAAGTACGGCTGGTCGGCGGACGAGCTGGAGACGCTCATTAACAAGAAGGGCGGACTGCTGGGTTTGTCGGGAGCCTCCAATGACATGAGGGATGTTGAGGAGCGCGCCGGAAAGGGCGATGCCCGCTCCCGTCTGGCGCTGGAAGTCTTCTGCTACCGCGTCCGCAAGTATATCGGAGCTTACGCCGCCGCGATGGGCGGACTGGACGCCGTGGTCTTCACCGGTGGGATCGGTGAGAACAGTCCCACCGTGCGGGAGATGTGCTGCCAGGGACTGGAAGTGCTCGGTGTGGCGCTAGACCCTGAGTTGAATGCCTCCGGGCGGGGCGAGCGGTGCGTCAGCTGCGAGGACTCCCGGGCAAAGGTTCTGGTGATTCCCACAAACGAGGAACTGGAGATCGCCCGCGAAACCGTCGAGATTGCTTCCGCTCTGCAAGTGGGCTAGAATATTATATTGCCACTTTGCAGAGAAGGCCTCTCCGGGTTGCGGAGAAGCGCTTCGGGGAGCCTGGCTTGAAGCTGGATCTCAGCGAAATAGCGCATTCCATCGGAATGCATTATACTTACGAGGTTGACGAGGACGACTCAGAGCTGGAGTCCTCCGGAATCTCACTTCAGGAGCACGTCCGGGGTAGCCTGGAGTTCTCCAACACGGGGCAGTTGTTGCTGGCCAGAGGATGGTTGAGAGCGACCGTCCGCCTGGAATGCGTCCGCTGTCTGACCAGCTTTCCTTCGCTGCAAGAGTTCGCCGTCGAGGAGCAGTTTGCGCTGCATCCTGAAAGGATGGCGGGCGGAGCGCACGAGAACGAAGAGGATCTTTTCCTTCCGGACGATATGGAAGGGCCGGAGTGCCTTTACCAGGAGGGGATCCTTGACCTGACGGAGCTGATCCGGCAGAATCTGCTGGTCAACATTCCGTTTGCCCCGCTTTGCAGCGAGGATTGCGCGGGCCTGTGCCCGCGGTGCGGCAAGAACCGCAATGAAGGCCCGTGTGGATGCCCTGAGGAGGATCCCGGGCAGCGTCTCTCCCCTCTGGGAGAGCTTCTCTCGCTGCTCAAAGACGAGGATACCGACGGGCGAGGGTAGCCAGCTCTGCGGACCGGTTTTCCCGGACGTGCGGCATACTGTCTCGCCGCTTCCTTGAGCTAAGTTCAGGAGAAAGACGTTGCCACTACCAAAAAGAAGGCATTCACAGAGTCGCCGCGACAAAAGGCGCACCCATTACAAGCTTGTAGCTCCGACCATCGTCGCGTGTCCCGCATGCGGAGCGCCGGTGGTCCCCCACAGGGCGTGCAAGTCGTGCGGCCAGTACCGCAACCGGCTGGTGATCCCTGAGGGCAAGCGCGAGAAGAAAGACTGACCTGCGTGGCGGCGATGCGACCGGTCACCGTCGCCGTTGACGCGATGGGCGGTGACTACGCCCCCAAGGAGATCATCAAGGGTGCCCTCGCGGCGGCGAAGAAGTGCGAGCACCGGCTGATCGTCGTCGGGGACGAGGCGCGAATCAGCCGCTACCTTCGCCGGGCCTCTGTGCCGGCGAATTTCGAGGTGTTGCATGCCGCCGAGACCATCGAGATGGGGGAGAACCCGGCGGCGGCCATCCGACGCAAGCCGGATTCGTC
>CALCJH010000017.1 GCA_937967775.1 uncultured bacterium
GTAGGCAAGCCCCTCGGGCAGCGGACCGTAACGGGCGAGATGGCCGGGTTTTAGCTCTATAACATGTTCCCACAGGCCGGCGCACAGGCTGCGGATCTCCACGGCCGCCTCCTGGACGTCGGGCTGCAGGTCCAGCGCATCCCGCAGCCGGCGGATGACCTCCCGCATGGACGCCACACGTTCCAGAATGGCGCTTCGCCGGGCCGGCGCCAGGCGGTTGCGCTCGCGAAAGAGTATGGATTGCCGCTCCCTGCCCCGGGCGAGCTCCTCGATCTCGCACAGTGTCTCGTCCAGCAGGGCAAGGGTCACGGTGATCCCCCTCAGATGCGGGGAGTCGCCGCCCTGGCGGGTCATCGGCCGCCCTCCCTTTTTGAGGGGGTGCACAGCTCCTCCAGCAATGTTTCCGCCGTCCGCCGCACCTTCTGCGAAGGATCCTGCCGCGCGGCAGCTTCCAGCGCGGCGCAGGCCTCCAGTCCGCCCAGTAGCGCCAGCGACCGGGCCGCCTGCAGCCGCGCGATTAGCTTCCCGTTCTTCAGACACTGAACAAGCGCGGGAACGGCGGCCGCATCCCCCAGACGCCCGAGAGCCTCTGCCGCTGCCTGCTGCAGCGCCCCGTCGGAAGTCCGCAGAATTGCCCGACAGAGCGGCGGGACCGCCCGCGGGTCTCCGATCCTTCCCAGGATTCCGGCCGCCATCGGAGGGATGGACGCCACCGGGTGCTCCAGTGAAAGAGTGATCAGGCGGTCAACATAGTCCCGCCGAGCCTCCTCCAGAGACAGCCCGCAACGGGGGCACACAGAATGCTCCACGCGGCTTTCCGCGCGGCATCCCGGGCAGAAGAAGGTCAGCATGCGGCGCGTCCGTTCCTAGAAGACATCGTCCTCCCCCGTAAGGAACCGGACAGCACGCCGCCAGGAGTCCGCCTCCGAGCCGAAGCCTTCGTGCCGGAAACGGTAGTCGTGCTTGCGGCGGAACTCGCCCAGTTCGGCCTTCAGGGATTCCAGCCGGCGGCGCAGGAGATCTGTCAGACGATCCCGTTCCCTCGCCGGAGCCCGCTCCTGAAGGTAGCGCGTGTGCGGCACGCAGAAACCGCCTGAGCGCTCCAGCGCTTCCTGCACATCCGCATCATTCAACCACTCAAGCAGCGTGGAGCAGTACCGCGAACGGGCATCGGTCTGCTTGCAGCAGGCGGGACAGATGGCGCCGCCTGCACGACGCTCCGCGGCCGCGCCACCCTCGTGGTCCGAAAGTAAGAGCCGCACCTGATCCTCGTACAGAATGGCAATGCCCAGGGCTTCGCCGTTGCGCAGCATCATCCGGGCGTGGCGAGGGCAGTAGCCGCGGCTCTTCAACAGCTCTTCCCTCAGACCCGGGTCATTCACGCTTTCGTGGAACACCGACGAGAAGTAGCGCTCGACGGATCTGTTCTCCAGATGGCACAGGGCGCATAGATGCCCGCCCCGGAGGGCATCCAAAAGCTCATGAAAGACCAGGTGCCGCGAAGCGCGCGAGGTTGACACGGATCACCCTTCGTCTCTCACCGGATTCGCGGCGGGGCCGCCCCGCTCTGAGGCCCGGATGAACGGGAGCGCAAGAAGCTGCGCGGCCACGGAGAAGGTCACCAGCAGCGCAGGGTGCCGGGTGTAGAGCAGACCCATCGTCGCGCTGCCGGCGAACCAGGCCGCCCCGTAGACGCTGTTGAACACGCCGTATGCCGTTCCCCTCCGGCCTGCCGGAGCCACACGGGATATGGCGGCCCGCATGACGGACTCCTGAGCCCCCATCCCTGCTCCCCAGAGAGCCGCTCCGGCGAGCGGCAGCCACCCCTTGCCCAGAAACGCCAGCGGCGCAAAGGCTGCGGAGAGCGCGACGGCAATGAGCATCGCCCGCAGCCCGGCCCGGTCGTACAACCTGCCCCAGATCAGAGCGGCAGCCGCGTCCACCGCCATCGCCATCGAGTACACCAGTGCGATGGTTTGAGGCGCAAAGGCGTCAGTCCGGGCGAAATGATAGGCCATCAGCGGGAAGTCCGCGAACCCCGCGGCCACCAGCGCCACGCCGATGAGATACAGCCGAAAACGTCGCGGCAGACCGGCGCCTGCTTCCTGTCCCGCCCCTCCGCGAACTTCCAAGGCGCGGGGCGCTGGATACTGAAGTCGGGCCGCGGCCACCAGCAAGATTGCCACAACGGCGGGACCCCCCAGAGCGGCGAAGGCGATGCGATGAGTGCCCCCCGCCATCAACACGGCGGTCACGATGAGCGGTCCGGTCACGGCGCCGACCTGATCCAGCGCCTCGTGCAGACCGAAGGCGCGTCCGGCCCCTGTCCGGCTGGCGGCGTGGGACAGCATGGCGTCGCGCGGAGGGGTGCGGACAGCCTTTCCGAAACGCTCCGCCACAATCAGCGCCACGGCTACCTCCCACCGGCCGGCCCAGGCCAGCAGTGGAACGGCCAGCAGATTCACGCAGTATCCCACGATGGTCAACGCCCAGTAGCGGCCTGTGCGGTCGCTAAGATATCCAGAGACCAACCGCACCGCGTATCCGACAAGCTCGCCCAGACCGGACACGAACCCCACCACGGCCGCGCTGGCTCCCAGCATTCCCAGAAACGGGCCAGTGATGCTGCGCGCGCCCTCGTAGGTCATGTCAGCAAACAGGCTGACCACCCCCAGCAGCACCACGAAGCGCAGCGCCCGTCGGTCCACCCGCGCAGCCGCCGCGGCCGGTTTGCTCACTGCTCCAGTTCCAGCCCGGCGCGCAGAAGGGAATCGCGACTGACCATTCCCCGGAACACTCCCGACTCATCCACCACCGGCAGGCGCTTGATGCCGTGCTCGGTCATCAGACGGATGGCATCCTCAATGCGCGTCTCCTCCGTCACCGTGATCAGGCCGGTCCTCATGATGTCGCCCGCCGTCCGTGCGGACCCGGCCTGCCGCCGGGCTGCTTCCGAGAGGCCCAGCCGGGCCCTGAGAGACTCCCAGAGCCCGCCCCCGTGCTCCGCGAAAACGGAGAGCAGAGCCGAATCCGACACCAGCCCCAGCAGGCGCCCCTGCGCGTCCACAACAGCGACGCGCTGGATGTCCGTATCGTCTATGAGCCGGGCCACCTCCTCCAGCGGAGTTTCCGGGGGAACAGCGTGGGCGTCCCTGCGCATGATGTCGCCCACCGTGCGGACGTTGGCAACCGAGACGGGCTGCTCCCGGATCCTGCGCCAGTCCGGAGACTCCCTCGTGATAGTCCTGAAGACGTCGAAGCGCGAGAGAATGCCGGTCAGGCGTCCGTCCTCATCCACCACCGGAAGCCGCTTCAGCCCTTTGTGCAGCATCAGGTCCGCCGCCTCGCCCAGACGCTGGTCCTCCCGCACCGTCACCACGGGAGCGGTCATCACATCGGCGGCCTTCCGGTCCTGAATGGAAACCAGGAACTCATTGACCTGCTGCTCCCCAAACTGCGCCAGCAGGCCCAGGCGGACCGGCATACCGGCACGCTGGATGAGATCTTTCTGCGTGATGATTCCTGCGGGGCGGCCATCGTCGCCTATCACCGGAACGCCGTTGAAATCGTGGCTCAGCAGCAGACGAACCACGTCGCCCAGCGGCGTGGAGGGAGTCACAGAGTGCGGAGAAGGTGTCATGGCATCCTTCACCCGGAGCTGCCGCGGAATGAGCCGCTTGCGGGTGCGATGCACGCGCACCTGCATCTCCTCGACCGCGACGATGCCATCCGTCACCATCTCTTCGATGCGGGGAAGCAGCTCGTCCACCTGAGCAGCGGGCAGGATGACCTCGATCTTGAGCGGCATATTGAACGACAGCACCTCCAGGTTGCCGGAAGCCATCTCGCCGTTTTCATAGCAACCGGCCATCGCCCGGCTGACAGTGCAGCGCGCCGCCAGATTAGAGCGGCGCACCAGATCCAGAACGGCTTCCCAGACGGGACGGCCCTCCCATCGGGCCTCTTCGCTTGTGAAAACCTCGATGACGCGATATTCGACCGGCATGGTCCGCTATCCCCTAAATAAGCCTTCCCACCATCAGCCCCGCCTTCGCCAGCGCCAGCCCGCCCACGTTGTTCGCCAGAATGCTGGCCGCCGCCATCCCGGCCCTACCGCCATCCTGCGCCAGCACGCTCTCCAGGGCAAACGTGGAGAACGTGGTGTAGGCACCCAGGAACCCGGTCATAAAGAACAAGCGAAAGCCCGGGCTGATACCCCGCGCCTCCCCCAGCCCGAACGCCAGACCCAGCAAAAAGCATCCGCTCAGATTCACCAGCAGCGTGCCGGCGGGCACCACGGCTCCGAACAGCTTCGTGGAGGCCACGGAGACAGAGTAACGGCAAACGGTTCCGAGCGCGCCGCCCAGAGCCAGCGCAAGGATCCTCCAGTCCGGCATCACGATTCCGCCTCATCCTCCGTCTTCACGGCCTGCAGATGCCTGAGCTCCCCCGACAGCGATTCCAGCAGCCTCACACGCCGCTCCACCGGCTCCGCTTCACGCTGCAGCAGCCCCGCGTGCACGCCCCTGCGCGCCCGGCCGGCCTCTATGGCTCCGATGGTGGCCCGGACCGCCTCCTCCAGGCGTCTGTCCAGCTCTTCGCCGAACTCCCGGATGCTGCGGTCCAGGTTCTGCAGGGTGGGCCAGCGGACGTTCTCCACATTTTCCGCCACCAGCACCTCCACCCTCTCCTTCATCCTGGCAAGAAGCCGTCTGCGGCGCATCGCGGCCGGCAGGAACCGGTCCCAGAACCCCTCCGGGAGCAGCCCCAGAGTGATCGGCCAGTAGTGGGTCACCCAGTAGGGCTCGCGCGTCACCTCGAACTCGCCGGTATCCGTAGTGGCGTGGTGCGGCAGGTCGAACAGCTCCGCGGCAGTCTGCCGGACCGCATCCACCAGGGCATCAACCTCGCGGCGGCGGAGATCCAGTGTCTGCCG
>CALCJH010000018.1 GCA_937967775.1 uncultured bacterium
CGGGAACCACAGCAGCAGAGCTCCGGCGCATCCCTCACGCCAGGCCACCGGGATGCACAGTTGGTATGCGCCCTCATCGGTGAACTCGGTCCAGTGGACGAACTCCACGTCGGAGGAAGCGTCGGGCACCACCAGAGTACGGCGCTCCTTCAGGCATCGGGCGGCCGGTCCGCCGGCAAAACCGTTCCGGCGGCCGGGTGTCAGGCTGAGCTTTGCTCCTGTCTCGATGCCGGTCTTCAGGGGCGGCGCGGCCGCTGAGACCACTACGGTATCTTCCTCCGGGACGAGCGTCAGCAGCATCGCCCGGGCGCTGTGCACGGCCCGGGTGGTCTCCTCGACGAAAGTCTGAGCCAGCTGTGAGTCCGGCACGCGTGCGCACCTGGCCAGGACGTCCCGCGCGGCCGTTACGCATGCCATCCGGGATTCCAGCCGTCCGCCGGAGCCCGCAAGATGCCACACAAGCTGCGCGCAAAGGACCGTGCTGGAGACCCCCACCGCCATCAGCTCCACCCAGATGGCTGTACGCACCTCGCCGAACGGGAACGCGCGGCACGCCGCGCTCCACGCCAGAGCCAAAAACCAGTTGCAGAGCAGTCTGTAGAACGGGTCTCCCCGGCGCATTTCGGCTCGCGTCCGGGCGTAGGCAAAGACCAGGGCAAGACCGCTCAGCACCAGAAGGACGGAGTCTATGGCGGAGAGTCCGTTCGCCGCGGGGAAATAGGTCTGTGCGGGAAGTAGCGCCGCCCATACGGGGCAGAAGAAAAGCGCCAGCGCCGCGACGGTGGCTGCGCTGTGGCGGGCCGCAGTGCCCGCCTGCGCCTGCAGTCCCCGTGTCGCGCTGTAGGCGGAGAGGATGCCAAGAGCCAGCACCAGCCGGCCAGCTACCCAGGGTTGCCAGGGAAGCGGACGCCACCCGTCCGCGGAAGCGGGAGGGAGCCCTGGCAGGGGAAAGGCTTCCAGGAGGATCTGCTGACCCGTAAGTATCAGAAACAGTAAGAAGCTGGCTGTGCATCCCAGCCACCACCCGCTGGCTTCGTGGCGGAAACGCATCCAGCAATAGATGGCGGCCATCATGGATGCGATGGCGGGCGGAAGGTAGGCCAGTGCGGCTGCGGCAGGTTCGGCCAACAGGCCTGCCTGAGCCGCCAGGAAGACCGTGAGCGAGAGGATCACGATGGCGGCGGGCCAGATGGCCTGGTGCGTGGCCGTCCGGCCGGCGCTGGAACCGGAGTCCGAAGGGTTCTCGTCGAGCCAGGGTCGTGTCATGGATCGCAGCCGTGTGTTGCCTGCCAGAGATGTTTTCGGCAGCCTCCGTGTGTTTACTCAGGTACTGCCCCGGTCTCCGGCGTTGATCGTACGGCTATAATCGGAAGTGGTATGTTGGCATCCGGTTCCGTTGTGGTCGTGCGCGTCTCTCGTCTTGCGGAAGCTCCTGTGGCGGATCCCATTATCCGGCAGATCCAGGAGCTGGAACCTGTCCGTCAGCCCTCCCACCGGGTCATCCTCTTCAACGATGACAACCACACGATGGACGAGGTGGTGCTTCAGATCCAGAAAGCCACGGGATACAGCCTGGAGAAGGCGGAAGCCATCATGTGGGAAGCCCACACGCGCGGACAGGCCGTGGTCTATTGCGGAGATCTGGAGGACTGCAACCGGGTGGCTTCCATCCTGGAGGACATCGGTCTACGCGTCGCCATCGAGCCCGTCTGAGGCTCAGGGCGTCCAAAACCCGCAAAACGCACAGTCCCCCGTGGCACACGCCTTGCACCCATAAAGGGTGACGGCGCACTGAAGACAGAAGCCGCCCCGGGGCTCCCCGAGAGGGAGCCGAACTGCACAGAAACAGATTTTCTCATCCCGGACCGACGGGGCCGAATGCGGGCTTTCCGGTCCGCAGGCAGTCCTCCAAGGAGATAATCATAAACCGATGATCCGCAAGTCCACCCTCATTCTCGCAATTATCGCTCTCGCCGCTCTGGCCACCGCCTCCGCCCACGCCAGCATCCTGGACCCTTCCACTCTGCCGTTCCCCGTGGAGGGGGCGGAGGGGATGACGATGGATCAGATGGACGCCGCCGTCCTGGCTGCCTACAACTCCGGCAACAGCTTTAGCGTGCTGTTCCCGATGAACTCCGGCGGCAGCGGCGCCGAAACGGAGCCGGCTTCGATTTCGCTCAGCAGCTTCGGCCAGGGTGCCGCCCTGCCGCCCCCGCCCCCTACGTTCACCGGGATCCCCTCGGTGCCGGGTGGAGCGGTCTCGACTGCCGTCGTTCCGACGGTGCCGGAGCCTGCATCGCTGCTTGCGCTGGCCGCCGGGGCCGGCACGCTGTTTTTCAAGAGGAAGCGTTAGATCCTTCCTTCGTCTGGAGGTCCGCCGGACGCGCGCCGCAAGGGTGGCCCGGCGGACCCGCGACACCAGGTTCCTTGCGCAAAAGGACAGGCCGGAGCTATCAGAGAGCTCCGGCCTTTTCCCGTACCGGCCCGTCAAGATTGAGTCAGGTCTTCCGTCCTGGCGGAGGAGAGTCTCTCAGCGTCAGGACTGGATGATTCCCAGCTCCGACGCCTTCTTGAAAGCCTGCACCCGGTTGCGCACACCGAGCTTGGCATAGGCTTTTCCCAGATGGAAGTCTATCGTGCGCTTTGAAACGCACAGGAGCTCGGCCACCTCGCTGGATGCGCGGCCGGAAAAGATCAGGTTCAGAATCTCGATCTCCCGGGAGGTCAACGCCTCCGGTCCCTGCTCCCGGGCTTCCTGCCTCTTGCCCGCAGCCTCCGCGGCGGGTCTGCTCTTGGTTCCCTCAGCTTCGCTAGACATATACTCCTTGCCCGTTCAGATCAAAAAAGCAAAAAGTGAAACGAGTTCTAATGATAATATGGGTGGAACGGCTGCCGTTCCGCCGCCGCCCGAAGTTTGTTCAGCGCCCGGATCTCGATCTGCCGCACTCGCTCGCGCGTGAGCTCCAGAACCTCCCCCACTTCGCGCAAAGTCATCCGGCGGTTGCCCGCCAGCCCGTAACGCCGTTCGATGACGGATCTCTCCTTCTCGTTCAGTACATTCAGAAGACGCCCCAGCACATCCAGCGATTCCGTCTGAAGCGCGATGGCTGCCGGGTCTTCGCCCCCTTGGATGGTCTCTGCAATGGGGAGATGGTCGTCGCCGTCGGCGGGGGAGTCGTCGAGTGAGAGCACCAGTTCCTGGGCGCTCATCAGCCGGGCGATCTGCTCCGGAGCGAAGCCGCTGCGCTCCGCGAGCTCGTCGTTGGAGGGTTCGCGTCCCAGCTCCTGTGCGAGCTCCTCCCGCAAACGCGCCAGCCGCCTGAGCGTCTGCAGGACATAGGCCGGGAGCCGGATGGCGCGAGCCTGCTTCTCCACGGCGCGCGCGATGGACTGACGGATCCAAGAGACCGCGTAAGTGCTGAAGCGGAAGCCCCGCTTCCAGTCGTAGGCCTCCACGGCGCGCATCAGGCCGATGTTGCCTTCTTGGATCAGGTCGCTGAAGGGGATTCCGCACCGGGCGTAGTGGCGGGCGACGCTGACCACAAGCCTGAGATTGGCTTCCACCAGCCTTTGGCGTGCGGTCTCGTCTCCAAGGCTCACACGCCGGGCGAGTTGCACCTCCTCCTCGCGCGTAAGCAGTCTCGTCCTTCCCACCGACTCCAGATACGCGTCAACGGATTCGGTTTCGTGCGGGGCCGGCAAACCTTTGCGGTTCCACCGGCTGTCAGCCGCCTGCGCTTTTGCTCCCATTCCACTCGCCTCCAGCCGGAACTGAAGGCGGACTTCCGGACTTCGGGCAGGGGTGCTGGATGCCTGAGGATAACCACAAATAATAGCTTTCGCCCCCCCGGATGCCCGTAGCTCTTGGTCCGCAGCCTCTTCTTATAGAAGGGGCCCTTCTCCTTTCCCACCGTCCTTATCCGAAGAACGGCTCCTTGCCTGGGAGATGCTGCCGGAGCGATTCTCCTCCGGTTACCTTTCCGCTCATATTAGTAAAACGACTCAGCCTTCCGGCGTGTTCCATTGCGTCGCGACGTTGTTGCAAGACGTCCGGGCGCTATCTCTTTCTCTGCCGCATAATGCGTGCTGAAATGTCAGACTCATCCCGCCTCGATTCAGAAGAGCTTCAGGCGCTGCTCTACGGAGCCGATCCCCTGGAAGGTGTGGTGGGGTGCGAGGTCGCCGACGCGCCGCTGGGAGGAGCGTGCCGTGCGATCCTTTACGTGCGCCGGGGGGATCAGGTCGTCTGTGAGGAGCGCCCCTTCCGTCCGTGGATCGTCACGGACCGGCCGTCGCTCGCCGGAGCCGCCGGCTCCAGCCGTCTGGAGGGAGAAGGCCTGTTCTGGCTTCACGAGTTCCCGGATCTGGAGTCCTTCCGGCAGGCCAGATCCGGGCTGGAGCGCGAGGGGGTGCGTCACGGGACCGACGCCGTGGCCTATCCGTCTGCCGTGCGGCAGTTCCTTCTGAGGAGCGGCGTGACCTTCTTCAAGGGGATGCGTTTCGAGGACGCCGTCCGGATGCAGGTGGACATCGAGACGGCCACCCTGTCTCCTCTTGATCCGGATGCCCGCGTTCTGATGGCCGCGGTGAGCGGAAGCCGGGGTTTCAACGAGGCGGTGCGCGGCAGCGAGGCGGATATCCTGCAGCGTCTGAACGCGCTCGTGGAGGAGCTAGACCCGGACATCATCGAGGGGCACAACATCTTCGGGTTCGATCTGCCATATCTGGCAAGGCGCGCGGAGGCTGTGGGTGTGCCGCTGGCATGGGGCAGAGACGGATCGGCGGTACGCTTCGCCTCGTCGCGCAGCGCCCCGATGGGAGGCATTACCCGTCCATTCACACCAGCGTATGTGTTCGGGCGCAGCATCGTGGACACTCTGCTTGCCGTCCAGCGCTATGACGTTGGACGTTCCGAGATGTCGAGCTACGGGCTGAAGGAAGCCGCGGCTCACCTTGGCGTCCAGGAGCCGGGGCGCCTTGTTCTGGACCGGCGGGACATGGCTCGCCTCTGGCAGGAGGATCCGGAGACGGTTGCGCGCTACGCCCTTCAGGACGCGCAGGAGACCGCCAGTCTCTCCGCCATCGTCACTCCCCCGGATTTCTACGTGGCTCAGATGGTGCCGGATTCGTTCCAATCCTCTGCCACAGGCGGGACCGGCGAGAAGATCAATCTGCTGATGGTTCGCGCATATCTCCGCCGGGGGCTCGCTATACCCCGGCCCTTCCCCGGCCGGCCGGTTCCGGGAGGCTACACAGAGCTGCGCCGCGCCGGCCTGGTGGAGCGGGTGGTGAAAGCGGATGTGGAAAGTCTGTATCCCAGCCTGATGCTGGCACGGGAGATAGCGCCGTCATCGGACCGGCTGGAA
>CALCJH010000019.1 GCA_937967775.1 uncultured bacterium
GGCGTCGGATGCCAGATAGTCTACAATCTTGCCCTTCGCTTCGTCCCCCCACTGGAGTCCGACCACCACTGTTGCGGGCATTGGTCCGGTGTCCTTTCGCAAAACAAACAGCGGCTCCCTCGGGAGCCGCGCTCGACATGCTATTGTATTCGATTCCCAGCATAATGCAAGCGAAATATTCCTCTTGCTGGTATAACCCGGTACAATGACAGGATACTGGACCCTGGATCAACTTCGCGCTCTAGTAGAGGTGGCTCGCACAGGAAGCTTCACCAGAGCTGCGGAATCTCTTGCCCTCAGTCAGCCTGCCGTCAGTGTACAGATCCGCACCCTGGAGCAGGCCGTGGGGCTGCAGCTGTTCGAAAGGCGGCCGCGCAACGTCGTGCTAACCGACGCCGGCCGGATTCTGGAGCGCTACGCCCGCCAAATCCTCAAGATGGAGGCGGAGTTCGCCGTCGAGATCAGCGACCTGCAGCGTCTGGAACGGGGGCTGCTGCGGGTCGGCGCGGGCGCCACGCCCAGCATCTTCACGCTCTCGGGGCTTTTTGCGGAGTATTACCGGCACTGGCCGGGCGTGGAATTGCAGGTGCGCATCGGAAGGACATCCGAGCTGGTATCACACGTGATGGAGGACGAACTGGATCTGGCCATCATCGCATCGGAGACCTCTCAGGATGGGCTGCAGCGCATCCCCATCTACCAGGAACGATGCGTGGCAATCGCCGGGGCCGGGCATCCCCTTGCCGCCAGGCAGACCATCTCCCTCCCGGAACTCCCGAAGCACCGTTTCGTCATGCTGCCCCCCGACAGCGGCTTCCGGAGGTTTCTCAACCGGCGACTGGGCGAACACGGGATCACAATCAACGTGGCTATGGAGCTTTCCAGCCTGGAATCCATCAAGGAGGTGGTAAGAACGGGCGTGCTGGTCAGCATCGTTCCCGAAACTGCCGTTTCCGGCGAGACGGAGCATTCCGGATTGAGTACGGTGGCGATCGCTGGAGCCGAGCTTGTCCGCCAGACCTGTGCCATCCAGCGGCAGGATAAATATGTGTCCCAGGCGATGAAGGCCTTCTACGGACTGATCCGGGAGCGCTGGCCGGAGGCCGGTCCCCTCCCCGGATAGGCGAAGGCGCTGGTTTGACACAGGGCAAGACGGACCTGTATACTTTACCGGGTGGCGGCCGGCCCGGCCCACGGATGGGCCGGAGTATCCGGGATCTGGTCTGCTCGGGGGACGCGAGGACGTGGCGAAAATATTGATTGAAGGCGGCCGGCGCTTGTCCGGCGATTTTACTGCCAGCGGCAGCAAGAACGGCGCGCTGGCCATTATCGCCGCATCACTGCTGGTAGAGGGGGAGGTCGTCCTGCGGCGAGTCCCCCACATCAAGGATATCTTCACCATGCTGGACATCCTCCGGTATCTCGGCGTCAGGGCCGAGCTTTCGGAGGATGGGACGCTGCAGATTGACGCGTCCAACATCGTCCGGAACGAAGCGCCTGCGGAGATGGTGAAGAAGATGCGGGCATCGTTCTCCGTGCTGGGGCCGCTTCTTGCACGGACGGGACGGGCCAGGGTGGCCGTGCCGGGAGGATGTGACATCGGCGCAAGGCCGATTGACCTCCATCTGAAAGGCATCCACGCTCTGGGAGCTCTGGTCCGCAACGACTATGGACACGTGGAGGCCAAAGCCAGCAGGCTTCGCGGCGCGCGCATCTATCTGGATTTTCCCAGCGCCGGCGCCACGCAGCAGATCATGATGGCCGCCTGCCTCAGCGAGGGGACAACGGTCATCGAACAGGCCGCCTGCGAACCGGAGATAACGGACCTGGCCTGGTTCCTGCGGAAATGCGGGGCACGCATAGAAGGGGCCGGCACCGGCACCATTCAGGTGCAAGGCGTCCGACGACTGACAGGGGTGGAGCATGAGATCATCCCCGACCGCGTGGAAGTGGGCACATTCGCCCTCGCCGCGGCCAACACGCGCGGCGATATCTTCATCCGCAACGCTGTGCCGGAGCACTGCTCCGCCGTTTTGCAGAAGATGCGAGAGATCGGTGCAACTGTGGACGAGGACGCCGCGGGCTTGCGGGTAACGGCAAACAGGCGTTTCATCGCGACAGACATCGTGACCATGCCCTTCCCCGGATTCCCCACGGACCTGCAGCAGCCGATGGGCGCTGTGCTCACCACCGCCGATGGGACATCCATCATCACCGAAAAGGTTTATGAGCATCGCTTCCGTTATCTGAACGAACTGAAGCGGATGGGCGCGGACGTATACACGGAAAACCGCGTAGCGGTCATCCGGGGCGTGCCTTACCTGCAGGGCGCTCAGGTTACAGCAACAGACCTGCGGGCGGGAGCTGCCCTGGCGATTGCCGCTCTGGCGGCCGAAGGGGTCACTGAGATCTCGGATGTGGAGCACATCCAGCGCGGCTACGAGAATTTTGAAGATAAGCTCCGGGCACTGGGAGCCAGTGTCTTGAGCGGGGAGGCGTTGCCTTGTTCGCAATGACCCCCGATATCGGGATAGACCTTGGTACCGCGAATATCATCGTTTTCCGCAAAGGCAAGGGAATAGTCCTAAGAGAGCCATCGGTAGTAGCGGTCTCAGACAATACCAAGAAGATTCTTGCCGTGGGCACAGAGGCTCGGATGATGCTGGGCAGAACGCCGGGCAACATTGTTGCCATCCGGCCTCTCAGTGAGGGGGTGATCGCCGACTACACCACCACCCAGAAAATGCTGGAGTACATCCTGGCCAAAGTGTGCGGGCGCGCACGCCTCTTCAAGCCCAGGGTGCTCGTGTCCGTGCCCTCCGGCGTAACCAACGTGGAGCGCCGGGCCGTCATTCAG
>CALCJH010000020.1 GCA_937967775.1 uncultured bacterium
TGTCATTCGCCTGGCAGCGGCATCGTTCAATATGATGGCAGACGCACGCCTGGGCGAGGAGACGCTGCAGCGCGCCGCCGACGCATACCGGCGCATCCGCAACACGTTCCGCTTCCTCTTGGCAAACCTCTCGGATTTCTCGCCGGATCAGGCGCCGGCCTATCCGGAGATGGAAGACCTCGACCGATGGATGCTGGCGCGTCTCCAAAAGCTGGTCACGCGATGCCGGGCTGCTTACGAAGCCTATGAGTTCCACCGTGTGACCCATGAGATCCATAACTTCTGCGCCGTGGATCTCAGCGCGCTGTATCTGGATGTGCTGAAGGACCGGCTGTATTCGGAACTGCCAGATTCCCGCTTGCGCAGGTCGGCCCAGGCGGCGCTTTATTGGATCCTCAGTACTCTTGTGCGGCTGGTCGCCCCCATTCTGGTTCACACCGCAGACGAGGTCTGGCAGGCTGCCGGCCTGAACTCGGAGACGCCCAGCGTCCATCTTGCTGGCTTTCCGCAGGCGGATGAGTCGCTGGTGGACGAGAATCTCTTGCAACGTTTCGACCGTCTGATCGAGCTGCGCGAGGAGGTCTACCGGCACATCGAGGAGGCGCGCCAGAGCGGCAGCATCGGTAAGCCGATGGAAGCTCGCGTCACCGTGTCTGCGGGCGAGGACGGCGCCCTATTGAACGAGGATCGCAAACTTCTGGCCTCGTTCTTTATCGTTTCCGATGTCCAGCTGCTTCCGGGAAGCAACGGGCGTGAAGTGAAGGTCGAGCCGGCTCCCGGAACGCGCTGCCCACGGTGCTGGCTGGTCCGGGAAGATGTCGGGAGCCGGCCGGAACATCCGGAGCTGTGCGGGCGTTGCGCGGACGTCGTGTCCGCGCTTTCTGGCGGAGAAGAGGCGTGACACCATCTGCCGAGGAAATCGCTGCGGTTCTTAAATCCGAGCGGGATGCGCTTCTGGAGGAAAGGCGGCGCATCGAAGAATCCATATCGTCCCAGTCTGAGTCCGACGAGACCGGCGAGGTGCGGGACCACCTGCACCACCCTGCAGATGCCGCCAGCGCTACCTATGACCGCGAGCAACTGGCCGGCAGGCTGGAGAATGTGGAAGGCCTGCTCCGCAGGGTCAACAGGGCGCTCGAGAAGCTCCGCGAGGGAAGTTACGGGGTCTGCGACCGTTGCGGGGACCAGATCGCGCTGCCCCGCCTGGAAGCTTTGCCCTTCGCCTGCCTCTGTCTGGATTGCCAAGACAGGGAGGACCTGCTCTGAAGCGCGCTCGCCCCTGGTTGGCAGCCGCGGCCATCGTCGTTCTGGATCAGGCCACCAAGGCGGCTGCGTTGAGGATGCTTGAAATGGACGGTGAGGCCCTGACGGTCATCCCCGAACTGCTCTGGTTCCAGCTCATCCTAAACACGGGGGCGGCGTTCGGCCTGTTCCAGTCACTGGGGCCTTTGCTGGCGCTCATCAGCGTGATTCTGATCTACGCGGGATACAAGATCATCCGCCATGAGGAAGACCCGCTCCTTGTATGGTCGCTTGCTCCCATTCTGGGCGGGGCAGCAGGGAACCTGATTGACCGAGTGTTCCGGGGAGGAGTCGTGGACTTTATCAAAATCCCGGCGTGGCCGCTCTTCAATCTGGCCGACTGCGCCATCACCGCCGGGACGGCAGGAGTGATACTCTACGCATTGATGAGCAGACGCAGGGAAGAGTAGGGGACGTCCGAGAGTGCATCCGGTATTGCTGGAGATCGGATGGTTTAAGCTCCACAGCTACGGCGTGCTCCTGGCGGCAGGCGCGCTTGCGGCCATCTGGCGGGCCTGCCGTGTCTCGCAGAGACGAGGCATTCCGGAAAGCGCGATTGTGGACGCCGGTCTTCTGGCACTCCTCACGGGGTTGGCGGGAGCGCGGTTGACTTATATTTTGCTCAACCGGGACGCTTTCGCGGGAGATCTGAAATCGGTCTTTGCAATCTGGGACGGCGGCCTTACTTTCTTTGGAGGGTTCGCGGTGGGAGCGGTGTCGGTGGCCCTGTGGGCCATCCGGCGGGGGTTCCGGCTGGCTGACGTGGCTGACGTCTGCGCCCCCAGTCTGGCGCTAGGATACGCGATCGCCAGAATCGGGTGTTTCCTGAACGGATGCTGCTACGGATGTGAGACCGGCGTTCCTTGGGCGGTGCGTTTCCACGCGGACGGAGGCGACGTCCTCACGCCCCCCAGCCACCCCGTCCAACTCTACTCAACGGCGATAAGCTTTTTGATCTTTTTGATGCTCGTCCGGCTGGAGAAGCGGAACCTGCGCCCCGGAGCGCTGTTCGGGAGCTGGCTAGTCCTTTCCAGCCTGGAACGGTTTTTCCTTGAGTTCCTCCGCCGCGGAGCCACCGCCCAGGAGTTCGCTGGAGGACTGACTCAGGCCCAGGTTGCCAGTCTGGTGCTTCTGCTCGCCGGAGCTTTTCTCATCGGCGCTCCGCGGAGAAAGGCATAGAGGCTTCGTGGAAGGTCCGTTCCGCTTCCTGGTCGCTCCTGAAGAATCCGGCATGCGCTTGGACGTCTTTCTTGCGCGGCGGCTGCCGGAGATTTCCCGTACACGCTTGAAAAGAGCCATCCTCGATGGTGACGTCCTGGTGGATGGCAGCCCTCAGCCGCCGCGTCACGCTGTGGAAGCCGGCAGCGAGGTCACAGGAACAGTGCCTGCTTCGCTCCCGTGGAGCGTTGCGCCGGAGCAGATCCCGCTGGACATCATCTATGAGGACGAGCACCTGGCGGTGCTGAACAAGCCACGTGGGCTGGCGGTGCACCCGGGAGCCGCCCGGAGCGCAGGCACGCTGGTGAACGCCCTTGTAGCACGTTTTGGCTCGCTCCCGGAGGCGGATTCCCCGGAGAGACCGGGCATCGTGCACCGGCTGGACAAAGACACCTCCGGACTCATGGTCGTGGCTCGCAGTCCCGAGGCTATGGCACGGCTTGCCCGGATGGTAGCTGAGAGGCGTTTCGAGCGCCGCTACGTCGCGCTGGTCTGGGGAAGCCCGCGATTCGAAAAAGCTGTGGTGGATGCCGCCATCGGACGGGATCCGTCGCACCCGGAGA
>CALCJH010000021.1 GCA_937967775.1 uncultured bacterium
AAGCGGAACGAGCCCGCCTTCATCATCCACGTTCGGGATGCGCTGGCGGACCTGCTGGGAGTGTCGGCCGCGGAGGTTCAGCGGATGACAACGGAGAATGCCAGAAGGGTGTTCACGCGTCTGCGCGAGATGATCTGAGTACCCTTCTCGCGCCTGCGGCGTGAGAGATCAGGAGAGGGGCGCTAATGGCTGAGTGGACTATCCGTGGAATGCGCGGAGAGGATCTGGTGGACATCATGGAGGTGGCGCGGCTCTCTCTGCCGGCCGATCCGATGTGCCCGGAGGTTTTCGCGCGCAGAGTGTTTCTGGACCAGAACTTCTCGCCCGCCACAGCGCTGGTGGCGGAGCGTGGCGGTCGTGTCGCGGGATTCGTGACGGGATTTGTGCGCCGGTATGCCATCGAGGATATGCCGGACGACAGCAACCGGAGCTGGATCACACTTTTCGCCGTGCACCCGGATGCGCGCCGGGATGGTGCGGCTACGGCCCTCTTCGACCATCTGGAAGAGACCATGCAAGAGATGGGCAAGAGTTCGGTACTGGTAGGTCCGTACGTCCCCAACTGGTGGGTTCCCGGGGTGGACGAGAAAGAATATCCCGAAGCCATCGAGTTCTTGAGTAAGCGCGGATATTCGGTGATCACCCGTCCACTTTCGATGGACAGCAATCTGGTGGCCTATCGGCGGCCGCAATGGGTCTCGGAAAAGGAAAAGTCTCTAGCGGAGTCCGGAGTGCGTTTTCAGGATTTCCGCCCGGAGATTATCCCGGCGCTGTTCGCATTCCTGAAGCGCGAGTTTCCGGGCGACTGGCAGCGTCACCTGCGCGCCACGTGCCAGCGCATCCTTCAGGGCGAATACTCGCTCCGCCAGGTGCAGGTGGCCACGGAGGACGGTGAGGTGGTTGGGTTCGCCCACTACGAGGGTGAGAGGTTCGGCCCCTTTGGTACTGCTCCTGCTGTGCGAGGCAGAGGGATCGGCGCGGTTCTGCTTTGCCGCACCATCGAGGCCATGCGGGAAAACGGGCTACACAACGCTTACTTCCTGTGGACCAGCGACGAAAGCGCCCGGCTCTATTCCTCGGCGGCGGGATTCCGGGAAAGCCGCCGCTTCGCTCTGATGAAAAAGGAGTTCGGGGGATGAAATCTGCGCGCCTTCGGGTCGTTGCAGTCACTTTGGCTGCCCTCCTGGCCGTCCTGCAAGGAGGATGCTCCCGCGCGCCGGAGGAGGGAGTGGTCACGCTCCGTCTGGTGCTGTGGGGAACGGCCAAAGACGAGGCGTCCCTGAACGAGATGCTTCAGCGCTTCTACCGCGAGAACCCCGGAGTGCGGGTGAAGCTGGAGATCACCCCGCACGCCCGCGTGTTCGACAAGCTGCTGATCTCGTTCGCCGGCGGGCGCGCCCCGGATGTGTCGCGGGTCAGTTCTCTCTGGTTCTACCCCCTGGCGGCGAAAGGAGTGCTGGCCGATCTGACGCCCTTCATCGAGCGGGACCGCTCATTCGACCTGAACGACTTCTATGAGGCCGCGCTCGACGGCTGGGGACGGCACCGCGGGCGGGTCCACGCCCTGCCCACGGATCTGGATCTGACTGCCATGTTCTACAACAAGAAGATGTTCGACAAGGCGGGCATCCCGTATCCGGACTACTCCTGGGACTGGGACAGATACCTAGAGGTCTGCCGTAAGCTGACAAAGGATCTGGACGGGGACGGTCGCATTGACCAGTGGGGTACATCGCTGGACGGCTACTGGCAGTCTTACGTCTACCAGAACGGCGGCAGCATCCTCAACGAGGACAATACCCGGTGTATGCTGGACCGGCCGGAAGCTTATGAGGCCATTCAATGGATGGCGGACCTCCGGTTGAAGTGGGGAGTCGCGCCCAGTCCGGCGGACACGGCTGACGTGGGGCTCACGGGCCTGTGGGCCAGCGGGCGTCTGGGGATGTACTTCACGGGGAGTTGGGCGGCTGCAATGGTGTTCCGCGACCGGGTGAAGGACTTCGACTGGGACGTGGCGCCCGTGCCGAAGGGCAAGCGCCGGGCCACGTTCCTGGGAGGCTCCGCATTCGCGATGATCTCCAGTACAAAACATCCAAAGGAGGCATGGGAGCTGGTGAAGTTCCTGACCAGTCCATATGTGCAGGAGAGATGGGCGAGGGAGTATCAGATCATGCCCAGCCGCCGCTCCGTGGCCGAGTCCGGCGCCTTCCGCGACCTGAAGGAGCCGCCCGAGCACCGGCAGGTGTTTATCGAGGCCGCCCGGTATGGCCGGACCCTGCCGAGCGTATACTCTCAGCGTGAGATGAACGATATCATCAGCAACTACATCTCCATGGCCCTTCTGGGAAAAATGACGGCGAAGCAGGCCTGCCTGACGGTGACCCCGCTGGTGAACGATCTTTTGCGCTACGACCTGGAGCGCGAACGCCGCAGCGGCCGGTGAAACTCCGGACGATTTCCCTCTTGCCGATTGACAGGGAACGGGCGAGGACGTACAATTAGATTCGGGGAGAGACGGGATCGCGGAAGCGCTTGCGAGGCTTTCGTCAGCGAATCTTATGCCGGCACAGCCTTCGGACGTGGAAGAAAGGACCTGGGACACTCTGATATGACGCGTCGCATCCTCCCGGCGGGACAGGCCTGCGGTGTCCCGCACTGGGCGGCGGCCCTGCTTGCCGCGATCCTGGTTGCCGCGCTCCCCGCGAGCGCCCTCGCGCAGCAGGCCACGCCCAGTCTCAGCAAACTGTCCATCCATCTGATACTGAACTACACCACGGGCGCTCGGCAAATTGTGGCCGCGCATCCGCGCGTGCTGAAGATCCTGGATACGCACGCATCCATGCTGGAGGCGATGCGCGACTACAAAGCCCGCACGCCCGGCGGCATCGTTGTTCTTCGGATCTACACGCCGCACCGGTACTCCCTGAGCGACAACCCGACCACCGCGGCTGAGCACTTCTGGAACAACATCCTTGCGCCGAAGGTCAATGCCCTGTCCCCGCAGGATCGGGCCCTGATTGACTATCTGGAAGGCCCGAACGAAGGGGACAGTACGCCCACCTGGGGCAGTCCGGCGGAAGTGGCCTGGTACAACCAGTTCTGGATGCGGCTTGCCCCGCTGATCGCGGCAGCGGGCTTTCGCCCGTGCGCCTACAGCATCTCGGTGGGAAACCCTCCCGGCTCTCTCTCGGAGATCCATAATATCCTCAACACGATTGCCCCGTCGCTGCGCGTCATCAAGCAGCTGGGGGGCGCCTGGAGCTACCATCCCTACACCATCCTTTACACCAAGGATGTGGGGATCGAGAACTGGTATTCTTTGCGATACCGCCTGTTCTACGCGTATTTCGCAGCCAATCACCCGGACCTGGTGGACCTTCCCATGATCCTCACGGAAGGGGGCGTGGACGGGCAGTCCTCGCCGCTCGGGCCGGGCTGGAAGGGCGGGGGCGACGCCGCCAAGTTCCAGGACTGGCTGGCGTGGTGGGACAATGAGATCCGTAAGGATCCCTATATTTTGGGATGCACACTGTTCCAGAGCGGCGATCTGGTAGGCTGGTGGAGCTTCGACATTGAGCCCATCGCGGCCTGGCTGGCGCAGCATCTGGCGAACAATCGGGCCACCGGTACGCCTCGTCAGGCGCGGCAGGCGGCCAACGGTCAGGCGGTGACCATCAGCGGAGGAGTGGTTTCGGCCGCTTTTCCGGGCTTCTTCTATGTTCAGTCTGCAGACCGTGCGCACGGGCTGCGCGTGCAGAAATCCGGTCACGGGGTTCAGGCAGGCGCAAGGGTGGATGTTTCCGGAGTTGCCCGGACCAGCGCCGACGGGGAGAAGTACATCGAGGCCGACTGGGTCAGCGCGCTAGGCACGGCTCCGGTTCATCCGCTGGGAATCCGCTCGTCCTCGCTGGGCGGAGGTCCGTGGCTTTACAACCCGGCCACGGGAGCGGGCCAGCGGGGCGTGACGGGCGGCATCGGTGTGAACAACATCGGGTTGCTGGCCACGGTATGGGGCCGCGTGACGTCGGCGCAGTGGACTCCTCAGCCGGCCAGGGTGATGCTCAACGACGGCACGGGCAGGCAGATCCGGGTGGATTTCCCCGGCGGCGTGCCTCTGCCATCCGTGGGGTCCTACGTGAGGGCGACCGGACCGGTCTCCTGCTACGTTTCCGGCACATCCACTCTTCCCAGGGTGCTCCTTCGCAGCCAGAGCGACCTGCTGGTTGTGTCGCCGTAGCACAGATATCCCGCCACGGCAGGAGATGGCATTGCCGCTCTCTGCGGCGGGATTGCAGCGGCCCGTCTTTCCCGAGGGTTCTCGCCCGCGGAAGAAGACCGGAAGCGAGGCTGTGCCTCAAGCACGCAGGGGAACGCCGTCTACCCCGAGCAATGCGGCGCCGCCGCAACATCGACCGGCGCGCTCGTCCAAAATGGGCCGAGGCTTCAATCCCTCGCGGTGCTCTGCAGAGAAACCGGCTGCAGCAGAGCAAGCGAACCGTCGGAGGCTACCACCCGCGCCCGGACGTATCCGGTTCTCCCCGAAAGATCAAACCGGGCAGCCTCGCCGTGCGCCACCTCCAGCAGGCGCCCCTCCGGCCCGCGAAGCTCGATGCGATACCGCACCCCCGCCGTAGGCCGGACCTTCAGCGCAAGCGATTCCCGCTCTACCCGCACATCCTGCAGCTCTACACCCGTGGACGCGTAGAAGTCGCCCCGCGCCAGAGCCGATGCGACGGCCTGTGGTGTCAACTCATGCGCCCGGACCATCACCCATCCTTTGCCCGGACCGTCCGGGTGTCCCGCTACGTAGGTATGCACATCATCGGTCGCGGTCCCCCAGATGCGCATGCCGCGTGTCAGCAGCCAGTCCCACATCCCCTCTGTGGACCGCAGGCCCGCCTCCGGGTCCCCTTCGTTCTCACAACCGCTGCTCATGTTGTAGATCTCCAGTAGCGCCGCTCCCCGGACCGGAAGCACCTCCTCCGCGTTGAACGCCCGTGTCCAGTTGGGATGGTTGATCATCGCCACTCCGCCGGCGGCGCGGATGGCATCCACCTGCCGTTGCAGCGCGTCCGGGACAGTCTCGCCTCCCTGCGGCCCGATCTCGCTACGAATGTTGATGCCGCACGTATGGACGTTCCTCCCCCCGGGCTTCGAATCCAGTTCGATACCGGGCAGAACAATGAACTCCGGCGTCTGGACGCGCACCAGAGGCTCCACCGGCGTCAGACGGCGGTGATCCGTGATCACACAGAAGTGGTATCCGTGCTCCCGGTACCACAGGGCCGCCTCCTCCGGAGGCAGCTTGCCGTCGGAGTTGGTGGTATGTCCGTGCAGGTTGCCCCGGAACCACCGCTCGCCGGCGTCGCAACAGCCGGGAAGTGCAGCTCCCAGGCAGAAGGCGGCCGCAGCCACGGTTGCCAGACCGGCCGGGAACTGAAGCGGATGCAGGTGCATGAAAAGAGTCCTTCCCTTTGACGGCGAGCTCGCGGGCAGCGCCGTCTTCAGTCCTGCGCCGGCGGCGTCCAGATGCCGCGCGGATGCGTCCAACCCTTGTAGCGATCCTTCCAGTTCTCCGTCTGCTCCGGATACGGGAACGGAAGCCGGGAGAAGTAGCGGTCCCGGTGGTCCAGCAACCGCTCTTCGAACTCCTCGAACGGCACGGCACGCCCGTCCGGTCCCTGCCAGACCCGCTCCGCTAGGGCCAATAGCCGCGGATAGAACCCCAGGTCCTCGATGATCTGCCATTCGTCCTCGACAGGCGGGTCGTGCCACGCCTCACCCTGTCCGCCCAGCAGTCCGGGCACAGGCATAGTGACGTCCTCGCTAGGACTCCACTCGTAGATTCGCCGCACATACTCCGGCGTCAGGCCGTGATCGAAGTAAACGTCCCGCGAGTGGGAATTGATGACCCGATAGCCCATCGCCGCGATGGAAGGCGCGTGGCTACCCATTTTCCAAGAATGGATCACCACATCCTTCGGGATCCCCAGGTCCAGTTGATCGTTCCAGGTGACCGTCGTGCGTCCCAGTCTTTTCACAACCTCGTTCATTCGGGAGATGAAATAGGCCATCAGCGTGGGCGGATGATCCGGCTGACAGGAGATCTCCTCCCACTTAGCCTGACACCGAGGGCAGTCCGATCCGAATTCGCACTCGTCCGTGCCGATGTGGATGTAAGGCGACGGGAAAACGTCCGCCACCTCCTCCAGAATGGTCTGCAACGTGGAATAGAGCTCCTCATTGCCCGGGCACATCGTGTCGTTTGTGCACTTCAGATGCGGCATCAGTTCCAGGAAGGCCGTGCAGTGCCCAGGCATCTCGATCTCCGGCATCACGGTCACGAAACGCGCCGCGGCATAGTCCACAATCTCGCGCAGCTCGTCCTGAGTGTAGCAGGGCTCTGTCTTCAGGTGGGGAAAAGCCCGTGTCTCGAACCTCCAGCCCGGATACTCGGTCAGGTGCAGGTGAAAAACATTCAGTTTGTAGCGCGCCGCGATCTCTATCTGCCGCCGGAGGAATTCGGGGCTCTGGTAGTTGCGTCCCTGATCCAGCATGATCCCCCTCCAGGGAAACGCCGGCCAGTCCTCGATGACGCAGCACGGAGCGCTCAACCTGCCGTCCTCGAACCGCAACATCTGCCGCAGCGTCTGCACCCCGTAGAAGAGCCCTGCCGGAGCGTTCGCCTGCACCAGAGCTCCCGGCCCGACGGTGAGACGATAACCCTCCTCTCCGAACTGCTCGCCGATATCCGTCAGCAGAAGCCCGAACGCGCCTTCCAGCGGAGAGCCAGCCGCCGTGATCTCCGGGTCATCTACGATTTCCAGGACTGGGAACTCCTCCGCGGTCCATCCCGTCAGCTCGTTCACGGCGCGGGCAAGCGCTTCATAGGCAAACTCGAACGACGGCCCCGCCATCTCCGGAGCGACAATCTGGATGCGGGGCGCAAGGCGGCTGAAGTCGGTGACGTCACCGGTCCACTGGACGGACCGCGGAAGAGGAATAAGCGCGGCTTGCTGCATCAATAAAGGTCCCCTGAAGGATTGGCATCAGGGGGCCTCTTGCACGCCGGACGTACGGATTCCTTCGCCCGCACTCTCCCGCGGAGGGTCAGGTGTGCAGCTCGCGGATTTCGCCGGTCTGCATGTAATACACGCGCTCGCCCACGTTGGTGCAGTGGTCGGCGATCCGCTCCAGGAACCGGCTCATCAGAACGACGCCAATTCCCACCTCCGCCGAAGACGGGTTCTGCTGGATCTGCTCCAGCACCTCCGCGTGAACCTCACGGTTCAGACGGTCCACCTCGTCATCGCCGGCAATCATGCTCTGGATAAGATCCAGGTCGTGGGAGACGAACGCCTGTAGGGTCTCCCGCAACATCCGGATGACCACCTCGGACATCCGCTGCAGTTTGGCATACGACGGGCTGGCCGGCGCATTCACCAGACGGATGCTCATCTTGGCGATATCCACGGTGTAATCGCCCATCCGCTCCACGTCGGTGATGATCTTGAGCGCTGCGGC
>CALCJH010000022.1 GCA_937967775.1 uncultured bacterium
AGCAACGGCTGCAGTTCGGCGGCTTTCCTCCTGAGGGCATCCGGTGGAGCGACCGCTGTATGGTGGTAGACAACGCGACGGGTTGCGTCTATTCGTCAAACGACACTCCTCGCGACCCCGAGGCGCACCTCATCCGCTACGATCCGCGCGCCAACCGGTTCACCCGTTTGGAGAGCCGTGTGCCTCCTGACGAGGACGATGGGACGGTCCGGCAGATCCGGGCTCACTCGCGGGGCCGGCTGCCGGATGGCAGCATCCTGTGCATCACCCGCGGAGGACAGATGTTCCGCTTCTGGCCGGACGAAGACCGGGTGGAAAGCCTGGGCAAATGCTGGCCAGCCCCCAACGCGGAGCTTTACACTACGAGTGTTGCCGTCAGTCCGGACGGCCGCTTCGCGTATTACGTGCCCGCAGCCCACGGACGCGCTCACCGGCTGGGAACACCCGTGGTGCAATACGACCTGCGGACCGGGAGACGCAAGGCGCTGGCGTTCCTGCATCCCGTTCTTTACGAGCGCTACGGCTATACGGCCTCGGGTACATACTCCGTGGACATCACGCCGGACGGGAAACGCCTGCTGATGTGGTTCAACGGAGCGTTCAAGGATCTCTCGACGGATATGGAGGACGTGTTCGGAGATCCGTCCATCATCGTGCTGGACATTCCGGAAGAAGAGCGCCGTTGAAGATCTTCCGCCTAGCGGACCCCCAGCCTACGGTCCAGGGCTCGCAGGAAGGGAATGGAGTCGATGAGCGCGGAAAGTGAGCGCCGCTCCGCATACACGTGCACCGCGACGAGAAGACCGAGGCAGACCACCCTCGCCCACAGCGGGCAGAGAAGGCAGACGCCCAGTCCCAGCATACCGCCCAGCGGATTTGCACCCCCGTCACCCATGATTCGCCGCCCCCGCGAGTCACCCGGCAGCAGGACCAGCAGAGAGACAGCGGCAGGAAGCGTCAACAGCGCATAGGCCCGGACGATAGGCGGTCCCGGCAGGGCAGCGGCCAGCCCCGCCCCGCACAAAGCGGCCCAGAGGAACAGAAAGGTCCAGCCCGCGCGTCCTGGGCGCAGGTCCAACAGGTTGACAAAGTTGGCGGAAAGGGCGATCAGCAGGCCATCCAGCACAACCAGGTGCGGCGCGGCCGTCCCCTCTCCCAGAAGCCAGGCTGCACACAGGCTGGCGAGCCCTCCGCCGGCAGCCTTGAGGAGGCCGGTGGTCACCCTGCCCTGGCGCACAAGCGTCCGCAGATGCCCCCCGAATCCTCCAGAGCCGTGCGCGCCGAAGGCATCGTCCAGGAATCCGAGCACTCCCAGACTCCCGGCCGTCACCAGGAATGCCAGCGCAATCCCGGGTTTGATCCTCTGATCTCCTGAGGCAAGCACGCCCAGCGGCACGGCGCATCCCCACGCCGCCACATACACCCCGTATCCGGAGGGGATACAATCACCCCGGAAATTGGTGACTCGCCGCCCGAAGCGGCCAAGCGCGATACGGCAGAAGAGTGTAAGGGCTGCCGCGCAGACCAACGCTAAAAGGGCGGCCTGGGAAGTCACGATCGTGAGCTCCGGGCGCGCCGCCGGGAAAAGACCAGCCAGATCAGCGCCCGCGCGATGTGAATGAGCTGGCGCCCCCTGTGCAGGAACCCGCGCAGATCCCGCCCGGTCCTTCGGTGGCTCATTGCGAGCGGCACCTCGACGACCCGCCACCCTCCGGCAGCCGCCCACCCGGAAAGAGCCGTCTCCACCCCGAACCCGCGGCCAAAGCCCCCCAGGGTCTCCACGATGCGCCGGTCCAACGCGCGCTGCCCGGAGAGTGGCGCCGCGAGTTGGGCTCCGGTCAGGACCCGGAGGCCCCATTTTGCCAGCCGCAAGACCAGTCCCAGCCCCCCTCCTCCCTGTCGGGAGACAAGCTCCGGAAACACGGCCACTGTCATATCCGCTTCATCCGCCAGCACCGGATCCAGCAGCGGCTGAGCCAGGGACGCGCTTTCGCCCAGATCGCCGTCCAGCATCAGGATCACCGGTTCCCGCGCCTCGCGCAGGCCCGCGTCGAGAGCCGCCCCCTTGCCGCGGTTGCGCGGCAACCTAAGCACCCGCGAGGCTCCTGCCTCAGCCGCCGCGGCGGCGGTCCTGTCCGTGCTGCCGTCGTCTATGACGATGACCTCGGAGACCCCGCGCAACTGCGACGCCGCCCGCACCGTGGCTGCGATGCGGTCTTCCTCGTTGAATGCGGGAATCAGCAGGCTGGCCTGCCTCACCGTGCCGTCAGACGCGCCGGCAGGAATTCCTCGGACGGGCCCAGTCCATAGTGCCCCTCGCCCCGGACAAGCGCCTCCACCAGACACAGCCGGCCGAAGGCCATATCCGCGTGGCTGACAGTGGGGACGTCGAACTGCGCCCAGAAGTCCGGCGGGGTCTGGCTGCCCGCCCCTGCGCTGGCAACAGCCGCCGAGAGCCCGGCTCCTTTCAGTTTGCCCAGCAGCGGCTGCACAACAAGATCCTTCAGGGCAACCGGGTCCGAGCCTTTCGGGAAGACGATCACCACGAACCTGTTCGGGCGGGAATAGTCACCCTCTCCCTGCAGCAAACCCACGGAGGCAAGCGTCTCGAACGGCTTCTCCGGCCGGCCGGCAGAAAGGACCGTGGAGACATATCCCCAGATCTGCTGATACGGCTCCTTGCCCACCGTCTGGAACTCCATGGGAAGCGCCTGCGCGCCCTTCTTCATCTTCTCCGGATCCCCGAAGCCATAATCTGTATCCAGCCTGGTCACAGAGTTGACCACCGCCCCGGCCTGCTGCAGAGCCGACTTCACGGAGGCCGCAACCTCCTCGCCCTGCCCCATCTGCACGATCGCGACCCCGCGTCCGGCAAGCCGCCCCTGCAGAAGCGGGACATACAGACCGGCCACCAGACTGTCCGCCTGCCTGAGCTGACGCATCGCGGCGTCCAGCGCCGACTGTTTCTCCGCCAGCGTGGCCTGATGCGCCTGAAACTCCCTGTTCAGCCGCTCGATGGCGCGGCTCTGCCGGCTGATGGCCTCGTTCCCGGTCAGGCCGCCGCTGATGGATGCGCCGATAAGAATGCCGATCGCCAGCGCCAGAAACACCGCAACAAGGCTGTAGACGTGATACTTCAGATCAATCAATGCGCCCCGTGACCTCCCTGAGTCACTGCCCCAGTATACGCCACTCCAGCAGCTTCAGCCGGATGGCGTTCCCCAGCATCTCCAGCCACGCCCGCGCCGGCTCGCT
>CALCJH010000023.1 GCA_937967775.1 uncultured bacterium
GTTCGATGATGATGACGCGCCGGGGCGACAGGACCGGCACCAGGCCGGCGGTGGCGCGCATCTCCCGCATCTGACCAATGGTGGTCTCCTCTTTGGGAGGAGTGATCCGCATGATGTCCGGATGCGTTCCCGCCCGGGAAAGCTGACAGGACCGGCATTGGCCACAGGCAGCTCCTTCCGGGCCTGGCTCCAGGCAGGATAGATCCGCGGCCGCCAGCAACGCAAAGGTGGTCTTACCCACCCCGTCCGGGCCGGTGATCAGAAAAGCATGCGGAAGAGTGCCGCCCGCGGCCAGGCGGCGCAAAACTCCGAGCTGTTCCCCGTGGCCGATCAGCGGCTCAAGCGTTTCAGCCGGCATCTCACCACCGGTGGAAGGACTCGACATCCAGCACGAAGACCACGGCCCCTCCCACGGTCACCCTGACCGGCGCCTGGAGCAGGGGAGCCGACGGCATAACGTCGGGGGAGGGCAGACTGACGTACTGGTCACGGGCGTCGGAGTTGGCCTTCAAAACCTCCAGCACCTCCTGCAGGCGCTCGTCCTCGACTCCCAACAGCAGGGTCTGGTTGCCGTCCCGCAGAAAGCCTCCCGTGCTCGCGATCTTCGTGTAGAAGAAACCGTCCTCTGCAAGCGCATCGGCCACGCGCTTGCCATCCCGCTCCTGTATGATGGCCAGAACCAGTTTCATCTCAGGCTTCCCTCCTCGCCGGAACGATCCGCAACCTCTTCGCGCCCCGGTCTCCCCGCATCCTTCAGTAGTGGCTCCAGAGTCTGCATCACCCGGCGGCGGACCTCCTCCACACTTCCCGATGCGTCCACCAGATGGATCCGTTGAGGCTCCTCGGCCGCCAGGGAGAGAAACGCCTCTCGAACGGCCTGGTGAAAGGCCCGTCCCTCGTCCTCCATCCGGTTGCGCTCGCCCTGCCGGGCCAGCCCCTCTTCCACCGGAAGATCCAGTATGACGGTGGCATCCGGGTGCGCGCCGTCAATGGCGTACTCTATGGCAGCGCGGGTGAATCCGGGATCCAGTCCCCGTGCGAACATCTGGTATGCCAGGGTGGAATGGTAGAAGCGGTCGGACACCACCCAGACGCCCGCTTCCAGCTTCGGGAGGATGACCCGGTCCACATGCTGCGCGCGCGCAGCCTGCATCAGGAGCAGCTCAGCACGGGGCACGGGCGGATCTTCGCGCTCTTCCAGAATGAGCGCACGGATCTTCTCGGCCAGAGGACACCCGCCGGGCTCGCGCGTGAGATGCGCCTTCACCCCCCTCTCCTTCAAGGCCTCAACGAACAGCCGCGCGTGCGTGGACTTGCCGGCCCCCTCTACTCCCTCGAAAGTGATGAACCGCCCGCGGCTCAAGGCTTGCTGATCCGCACCCGGCGGAACGGCTCGGTCCCGATGCTGGTGGATGCGAGCTCATACTGCTCCGCGAGCTGGTGCTGCAGGCGGCGGACATAGCTGCTCTGGGGCATCAGCTCCACGGGCTCGCTGGACTCCAGCACCCGCTCGATGGCCTCGCGCGCCTCGCGCAGGGCGACCGCCTCCACATCATCCGACGCCAGCGCAAACATCTCGCGGATGGTGCCTGCAATCTGGGTGTAGGTGTTGCTCTTCACCACGAACGTGCCCAGAGTCTGGCGCTGCGCTTCCTTCAACCGGGGCGGGATCCGCCGGAAGTGGGACTTCAGCGTGATGACGGCGTCCGCCTCCTGATAGTCGTTGGTGATGTGCGCTGGCACGCGCATCTCACGGATGGCGCGCTCCAGCCGGTTGCGGCTGACGCCGTAGGGGAATATGCGCACCGTGCCCTGAATGCGCTTTCCGGCCAGAGGCTCCTGCTCCTCCTCGGCCAGAGGCTCGCGATGAACCGGCGCGGAGTCGCTCTTCTGGATGACCTCCACGTCCCCCTGCGGATTGCGGATGCGGATCTCCGGGCGCGGAGCGATTCCCCGCAGGAACTGGTCCACCACCGTGGCTACGTCGTGATGGATGGCCAGTTTGTCCATCTCCAGGATCTCGATCAGCACATCGAATGTGGGAGGGGCCTTGCGCTCCAGCACCGTCTTCTGAGTGCCCCGCCGGCGGGCCTCCTCATCGGAAAGCGTGACCGCCTGAATGCCGCCGATCAGATCCGAAAGCGTCGGGTTGGACAGAAGGTTCTCCAGCGAGTTGCCGTGAGCGGTGCCAACAAGCTGCACGCCCCGTTCGGCAATGGTGCGCGCCGCGAACGCCTCGGCCTCCACGCCGATCTCGTCAATGATGATGACCTCGGGCATGTGGTTCTCAACAGCCTCGATCATCACGGCGTGCTGGTCCTCCGGCGTGGTCACCTGCATCCTGCGGGAACGCCCGATGGCCGGATGCGGGACGTCCCCGTCCCCTCCGATCTCGTTGGAGGTGTCCACGATGACGACACGCTTCTGGAACTCATCGCTCAGGATGCGGGCCACCTCCCGCAGCTTGGTAGTCTTGCCCACTCCCGGACGCCCCAGCAACAGAAAGCTCTTACCGCTTTCCACCACATCCCGGATGATGTCGATGGTGCCGAAGACGGCTCGCCCCACCCGGCAAGTGAGGCCAATGATCCGGCCCTGCCTGTTCCGAATGGCGGAGATGCGGTGGAGGGTGCGTTCGATGCCGGCGCGGTTATCTTTTCCGAAGTCTCCCACCCTCGCGACGACCTGGTCTATCTGCGCCTGCGTGACGGGCTGGTCGCTCAGGTCCATCACACGGGACGCAAACCGGGCCTCCGGGGGCCTGCCAAGATCCAGGACCACCTCGAACAGCTCTTTCAGGTCGGGCTGGGTCTCCAGCACCTCGCGGATGGCCGGGGGCAGGACGCTGACGAAAAGATCCAGATCATCCATGATCTCCAGCTGCGTCCCGAAGTACCGGCCGAACTGCTGCTCGCGGCTTTCGGCCGTGTCCTGGCGGCGGGAACGAGTATCTGAAACGGCGTTCTTCGTAGTGCTGCTCATGAACCTTTCCGGGGAATCTGGCATCCCCATTTGCATGATACACTAAAGCGCCTGGTGATAGTCGCTCCGGCCCAAGGGGAAGGGTTCAGAGAGCGCAAAGCGCAAGAGCGCACAGGGCGATGGGAGCCGTCTCGGCTCGAAGGATGCGACGGCCAAGGCTGACCGGCCGGAAACCGTGGTCTGCCCAGAGGTCCACCTCCTGCCGTGAGAACCCGCCTTCCGGACCTGTGGCAAGCGTACACGGCCGGCCATCCTGCAGCGCATCGCGGGCGCTCAGGCGATCCTCCTCCTCCCACGCGATGAACCGCCCCGCTGTGCTCACCTGTTCCAGAAACCCCTGAGTGCTTTCCCAGATGCGCACCTCCGGCACCCGGAACGCGCCGCACTGCTCAGCCGCCGAGCGGCAGAGGGACTGGAACCGCTCGCGACGGGCTGCGGCTCGGTCCGCCAGACGGACCACGCTTCTTTCGGCGGGATAGACGTGGAAGCAGGAGACACCCAGCTCGGTGCATTTCTGGAGAACGAGCTCCGTGCGATCCCCCTTGAGCAGGGGAACGGCAAGATGGACTTCGCGCAGGGGTGGACCCTCCTCCACGACACCCTGGAGCAAGATGGCGGTAGCGTCGGAGCGCGTGACACGCTCCAGTCTTGCGACCCAACCCCGCCCCGTGCCATCCAGCAGCAGGAGATGGTCGCCCTCCCCCATCCTTAGCACGCGCGCCACATGGCGGAAGGCCTGTCCTTCAAG
>CALCJH010000024.1 GCA_937967775.1 uncultured bacterium
GCGACGGAGGCCAGCCGCCCGAAAAACGGCACGAACACCGGATCCCGGATGGTGTTCTGGTCCGGCAGGATGGCCAGAAACTCGTTGCGCCGCAACACCTCCAGCATCCTCCCCACGGGCTCTCCCCGGCTGATGATGCCCAGTCCACCCTGCGCCCTGATGCTATTGACGAAACCGGCCTGAGTGGGATCGTCCGAATCCCTGGCCACGACGGAGAGAGGATAACCTCTCGCGGCCATCACACGCCCCAGAAGCTCCCAGTTGCCGAAATGCGCCGTGATCAGGATGGCTCCACGGCCGCGGCCAATCAGCTGACGCAGATTGTCCTGAATCTCTTCGGGAAATTCCACCAGTTCTTTCAGTCGCTCCGGCCGGACCCTCTGTAGCCAGAAGAACTCCAGTGCCACCCGTCCAAAATGCTCGAAGACCGAACGCGCCAGATCTCGGATCTCTGAGGCCGAACGCTCCGCACCGAACACGGACTGCAGGTTCCTGAGCGCTACTTCTCGGTATCTCCGGGACGCCCGAAAGACGAACCGGCCCACACCCTTTCCGAGCGGCTCCAGCCAGGCCTCCGGACAGCGACGTGCCACAGCGTTCAGTCCCCGAAGCGCCATAAGCCCCGCTTCGGCCTCCAGGCGCCCGGCCCAGTTGTCGCGCCGCGCCATCCTCAGCCGCTCCCGCCTGCAGCCAGGGCTGTCAGCCGCTCGAAGCCGTCAATGACCATCTCGGCCTTCAGCACACGCAGACGCTCCGGCATCCGCAGCCCGCTGAGCCGGACAGCGTCTTTTGCGGTGGTGACGATCCACTCCGCAGCTGCATCCTCCGCGATCTTTGCGGCGCAGTCCAGTTCCTGCTGACTGAACGGATGGTGATCGGGCAGGAACCACTCCGCCACCACATCCGCGCCGGCATCTTTCAGGGTGGCGGAGAAGGAGGCTGGAGAGCCGATGCCGCAAAACGCCATCACGCGCATCCGCCGGAGCGCATCCGCAGGTTCTTCCCGTCCATCGGGAAAGGCGACCCTGACCGGAGAGTACCAGGCTTCGAACATTTCGGCTCCCGGGGCCAGCCGTCGCACCGTCCGCCGGAGACGCTCCCGCTCCTCCGCCCCAACCTCGTTGGCGTGCGAGATCACAACCGCGCCCGCCCTGCGCAGCCCGCCTGCAGGTTCCCGCAGCATCCCGGCGGGCACGACACGACCGTTGCCGAACGGCGAGCGCGCATCCACCAGAACGATGTCCAGATCCCGTTGCAGCTGCCAGTACTGAAGCCCATCATCCAGCAGCACAAGCTCCGCGCCCATTTGCTGGACGGCCATTCTCCCCGTCACACGCCGGTCCTTACCGGTAAGGATGGCCACACCCTGAAGGTTCGCAGCCAGCAGGGCAGCCTCGTCGCCGCACTGATGCCAGTCCACCAAAGGGCCTGATCCGTTCGAGACGATCAGACCCTGATGTCCATCCTGACCACCGTATCCGCGGAGCAGAACAGCGCAGCGGCGCTCCCGGCTCAGGCGGCGCGCCAGAGCCTCCGTCACCCCTGTCTTGCCTGTTCCGCCCAAGGTCAGGTTGCCGATGCTGACCACGCGTGCGTTCAGATGCTCCCGCCTGCGCAGCCCGAACCGTTCTGCAGCCAGGTACACAGCCAGCCCGAAGCGATACAGGAGCTCCAGCGGCATCAACCCAGCCACCAGAAGCTGCCCGGCCAGTCCGGCCGGCTCGCCCCGCGCCGCAGCGATCCACAGATCACGCACGGGGCTGCCCCGCTCCTTCCGCCAGCTCGAAGATGGCCCGCGCGCACGCTTTGGAAGCGCCTCTGCTGGACCGGATCAGATCCAGAGCGCGGCGGCGGTACTCCTCCGCATCCCGGCCCAAAGCCAGCTCAGCCACGCGGGATACCAGCGCCTCCGGGGTTTCCTCGCGGAAAGCCACACCGGCCTGCCGCGCCCTGGCTCCAATGTCACGGATCTTGTAATCATAGGGGCCGTAGACCACGGGCACCCCCTGCGCCAGCGGCTGCAGGATATTGTGCCCCCCTTTGTCCACGAACGTCCCTCCTACAAACGCCACTCGTCCCAGGGCGTATGCCGCTGCCAGCTCCCCGAATGTATCCAGCACCAGCACGTCGGCGCTTCCGGTCTGGCATTCGGTTGACCGGCGGATGGCGCTCAGGCCGGCGCTCTCCGCCAGCCGGCAGATGTCCGGAGCCCGCTCCACCTGCCGCGGCGCAATCAGCAGGAAGAGGTCCGGCACCCGACGCCGGGCTTCCAGAAACGCCTGCAGTGCAACCTCATCCTCGCCCGAGTTGGTGCTTCCCGCGACGAACGCCGGCCGGCCCGGCTCCACGCCGAAACGCTCCGCCAGCTCGCGCTTCTGATCTTCAGACAGGGGTTCACCGGCCTCGTCGAACTTGGTGTTGCCGGTCACCGTGACCGCTTCCGGACAGGCACCCAGGGAGATGATGCGCTCCGCATCCTCTTCCGCCTGCATCAGGAAGCGGTCAATGTGCGAGAGCGCCCAGCGGAAGATCCAGCCGTGCCTGGAGGCGTTTTGCAGCATGTGGTCCGTTACGCGCCCGTTGAAGAGCGCCACGCCCGCGCCCGCCCGGGATGTCTCGCTCAGCAG
>CALCJH010000025.1 GCA_937967775.1 uncultured bacterium
TCCGGGCGCAGATCCTGAATGTCCACCAGGTTGTTGGCCGTGGAACCCCAGAACTCCACCGCTCCGAGTTCCGGGCGCTCCCAGTTCACCCCGTCCTCGCTGATGGCCAGCGCCATCGCCCGCGTCCATTCGCTCAGAACCACCGCATAGTACATCCGCCAGTGATCGTTCCACCGGAAGACCACCGAGGCGCGCGGGAGGCATCTCTCCCACGGATGCTCCACCAGCAGGCAGGGCCCGCATTTCTCCGGCGGGTTCAGCCGGAGCGTAATCCCTTCCATCCGCTCGATGTCGGCGCCGTCTACGAAAAGCAGCCGCCGGTCTTCGAAAAGCACAGGCTCTTCCTTCCTACTACCTACTGTTGTTCTGCGAGGACGCTTTTCAGCACCGGCTCCAGCACGGCCCAGCGTTCCCGGGCCTTGCCGTGGAGAGACGGGTCCGAGGTCAGCACAACCATGTCTCCGAGATCCAGCCGGCCGAGCTCCAGTGTCAGCGAATCGCCCTCTCTCTTTATGTCCAGCCGCGTGAGCTTACCGCCGTCCACGCGGAACGCGGATTTCACATTGAGCCAGGAGGGCGGGGTGAAGGTCAGGGTGGCCTTCTCCACGGGCTGGAAGATGGTGCCGTGCCGGTCGGAGGAATGGTTCCGATTGAACAGCGTCACAATGGCGGTGTCCGGGCCAGCAAAAAGCGTCCGGGCGATCACCCAGAACGGCCTCATGCTCGCGAACGGATCCCTCAAAGAACCGGGTTGTGCGGCCGCGCACGCCACTCCCAGTTCAGGCAGAAGTGTGCGAGCCTCCGCGTTCAGGCGTGCCAGTTCCCGCATCAGGGCTTGCGCTTCTGGCTCCCTAGAGCCGCACCCGTAGCATTCTCCGATAGGCGTGAACCACCAGTAGGAGATCCCTTTGGTCCCCGTCCCCAGTGCCATATAGAACTCCACTCTCTTCTCCTCGGGAGTGGGGAAACGGAACGGCTCCTGATCCGGGAACCGGTAGGAGGTGGAGTTCAGGATGACGTGAGTGGGACGCGGCTCGGCGGCCAGACGGGCATACTCCGCCGTCCCCATTACGTACATGGGGGTGAAGAACTGCGAGATGCGCTCCGGGTTCTTCTCATACACGCCCCGGAGGTTCTCGATGTAATACGGATCCAGGGCGAGGATGTCCGGTATGCTCCCGTACGTCAGGTAGTTGAACGGGACATACGTGTTGTCAATGTTCAGAAGGCAAAGCGAGCGCGGGTCCCGCAGCGTCCAGCTGCGCTGACGCTCGACCACTCCCTGGCCCATGGAGCCCAGCCGCATGTCGGCGGGCTGAAGGTCGCTGGCATAATAGTCGTGCGCGTCCGGCTCGTCCATCACGAAGCGGGCGTATGTCCAGGGGCTGCGGATGTCCTGCTTCGTCGGGTCCCGGCTCATCACGCGCAGACCCATCTCCTGGAGCAGCGCGAAGCCCTCGTCCGAACCCACGAGATACCCGCTCTGCTCCCCTGCCATGAGCATATGGGTGTTGAACAGGTGGTCGCGGAAGGCGCGGCAGGTGTCCCGCGCGCGCTCGGCGACGGTGTTGCCGTAGTTGCGGTAACCCCACATCCCCAGTGCAAAGTAATTGTCCCGCGCCCGCACCACATTCCGGGTGGTCTGTCCCTTGGAGTCTGTCACTTCAAAGAAGTGGAACGATCCGAATTCAAGCGGAGCCGGGAGATCCAGCATAAGAGGCAGAAAACCTTTGCTGCTGCCGGGAACACTTGCAGGAAGTGTCAGCGTCCGTCCGTCCAGCCGCACCTGTCGGACCCGGAACTCCTGACCGTCCATCCGCCGCAGATAGAGATACAGCCGCCGGATGTCCGGACTGAAGTTCACCCCCGCAAGCCGCAGCACCGCATCGTCCGCCGTGCGCACCGTCAGCTCGCCCGTTGTCCAACCCTCCCCGCTCAGCCGGACGCGCAAACGGTTCTGCTGAGGCTGTGCCTGAAGCCGGATGTTCACCTCCGCCACAGCCCCCGGCGGCACGGGATCCGGGCGTACCTGATACCAGACGGGACGGCCCAGCGAATCCAGCCTGGCGCGCACGTCCGGCGAAGTGTCCCCCTCGGAGTTCAGCAGATACCCGGCCGAGGGCGTCCCGCCGTGCTCTTTGTGCTTCGGCATGATCTGCTTCGCCAGATCCACCCCCTCCAGCCACACGCCGGTAACCTCTAGAGGCTGCGTGGACGTATTCCGCACGAAGAACCGGATCACCGCTCCGTGCGGAAGATCCGATCCATCGGGGCGAGCAAATCCCATCTCCACACGCAGCCGCCATCCGCCCATTGTGTATGTCAGCATCTCCGGAAGCATCCGGTCCCGGATGAAGACGCCCCCCGAAAGTTGGGCCGGCTGGGACAGGGCCGCAGGCAGGGCGGGGAGCAACAGCACGGACAGGCAGAAGGCCACAGCCGGATAGCGGAACGTTCTCTTCATCAGGCACTCTCCTTACTCAAAGGCGGGCCGGAAAGATTGGTAGTATGATTGGATTTCTTCATCCGGCCTGAAGTCACCTTCGCCGGAGGCCGACTTGCTCACGGCCACGGAAACTCTGGAGCCCGGGCCCCGGTGATCCCGCTGATGATCGCCCAGATGACCGCCATCCCGAACTCTCCCAGCACCATCCCAAGGAACCACGGTCTTGCCTTCAAGAACAGCCTCATGCCACCGTAGCGCAGGATGAACACCTTGATGATCCACGCGACCAGGCAAGAGAACCAGAACACGGACATGGTCCATGAGACGCAAAGCGCGTATCCCAGGGGATGGAACGGCCACCAGAAGAACGCGGAGCGCATGTAAGACAGGAACACAGTGAATGCGGCACCCACCATGAACCAGAAAAGCCCCTCGCGCGTGGCGGGCGCGGCGTCCCGCATCTGGGCTTCATACTCCGAGATCGTCCAGTACGCGTGTCCCTGGTAGACGTACTGGTAGAGATTGATGCCTCCCTTGTTATAGGGCAGCCAGATGTGGTACGCCCCGGCGATCAGCATGGCCGCCAGAATCCCCAGGCCAAAGACCGCGAGCATGTTGCGCCGCCGCATCTGGATGGAGTCGCTGATCTTGAGACCGTCCAGGAAGCCCGTCAGAAGCAGCCCGCGCTGTTCGCGCAGGAAGACCGTGTCAAAAAACGGCAGAAGCGCCAGATTCTGCGCACCGAGTGAGCTCATCGGGGCAAACATCCGGTACACGTCCACCGGCCTGAATGATGTCTCCGTCATCAGCACGCCGGCCTCCGCAGTGCTTCTGGCCAGCACCAGAGCCACCACGAACAGGCAGACGCCGAACTCCAGCAGCGCCACTGCCGGCGAGAGTCCCGCCTTCCAGGTCCAGAGCACGATCAGCGCCAGGCTTCCGAACAGACCCCAGAACGCCACTGGATAGGGCAGCATCTCCCGAGTGTCGTCCCCGCGCTCCCTTCCGAAGGCCGACGCAACCACCCGCTTCAGATGCGGGCGCGCCGCCCACAGCAGATATGCCGCCAGCACGAAGTACGCCCCCACCGTCTGATACGCCACATACAGATGGGTGCCGTAGACCGGCATGCGGCGGATGTCCATCCCGAACGACCCTGCCACCACATCTTGGAACCGGGCGAACAGAGCGAAGAACCACAGGGAGAACAGCACCTCCGTGGGCAGCAGAAAGAAGAACCCGACAGCGGCGAACGAGAAGAAGATTCCCCACCAGTAGATGGCGTCCCACGGCGGTGTGACCAGATACGTGTTCAGAAAGATGCTCAGGGGGATCTGCGGCACACTGGGGGCCATGTTATGCAGGCCGTTCAAAGTGAACACCACCGCAGGGAGCGCCGCGCCCCCCCAGAGCAGGCGGTTGCGCATCAGGTGCTGCGGACCGTCCGGGCGCACCATCTCCACCGGAAGCTGAACCAGCGGGAAGCTGAGACGCTCGTTCTCCACCCACTGGCGGCGCAGGATGCTGGCCATGCATAGGAACGCAAAAAACACCAGCAACACCAGCGCGCTCCAGGCGGCAAGCGGCGTGGCCCACAGGCGCCAGGGGATCTCCTCGCCTTCCCACAACCCCTCGAAGTACCCCCGCGACACGGGCTGGATGCCCGGCTTCGTGGGATCGTAGGCCACCATCCACGGCTTCAGGTGCGGGTCATAGAGCTCGTGCCACTCGTTGGCCTTGTTGGCGTAGTAGTTGGTGGTGACGAACAGCGGCAGCACCTTCTCCATCAGCCCGCGCGAGCTGATCATCGCCGCCACCAGGATCATGCAGTAGATGACCAGGATCTCGGAGGGGTTGAGCCCGAAGAAGCCGCCCAGCTTGCGCAGCCCCAGCCGCAGCACCACGATGAAAAGGAGGATGCCTACAATGGCGGGCGGCATCTGCAGGAACCCGATCTGGATCCCCTGAATCACCAGCTCGGCATAGCTCACGAGCAGGCAGGTGCCCGCCACCAGCACCAGGCCCAGAAGGATGGCCCGCGCCGATATCCCTCTGCCCCCTTCTCCCTCCGTCACTGCCCCCGCGCCGGACGTCCCGGTCCGCACTTCCGTCTGCAAAGCCACCCTGTCAGCGTGCCTCCACCTTTTCTGTATCTATGGCAGGGGGACGGATCCGCGCCCCTGCCCGGACCAGCTTCTCCAGAGCCTCCCCGGCGCGCCGCCGGATCTCATAGAGCCTGCCGGGATCCAGCTCATAGTCCGTCAGCGACGGGCATGCCGCCCGCACCGCGTCCAGAGCCTTTCTCCCTTCCGCGGCAAGCCTCCTCCCATCCGCGAGCCGGCCGGCATCCTCCACGGCGCTTTCCAGCATTCGGAACAGGTCGTAATCCTCGATGCCCTCACGCAGCATCTCCCAGCGGATGGACTCAATGGGACCGGCGATCAGCGGCTCCCTGGCGGGTTTCCCGATGGCGGGGTACAGGAGGAAACCGTCCCCGTTACCGAACGGCTTGCGGCGGCCGTCGTCCGAATAGGTCATGGGCTCCTCCCACGGGTTGCCGCTCCAGAACATGGTCTCCCAGTAGAGGACGCCGGTCACCCCCCAGGCATAAGTCATCCAATGGAAGATGCGGTGGCCGGCAGCGGGGTAGTCTATGAAGTAGTTGGGATACGGGTGCTTAGGTCCCGTGCACACATACCACCAGACAGCATCCCCCGCTTCCTGCCTCTCACGGCACCGCTTTGCGCTGTACGCATCCAGCACCGGCGTCCAGATATCCACCGAGCCGATCAGCTCATCCTCCACCTGCTCGGTCAGCAGGATCTTGAGATCCGGGTCCGCCTTTCTCCAGAGTCTGGCCTCTTCGGCCACCAGGGGAGACTGAGGAGGGTCGGGCTCATCGTAGATGTAGTTGTAGCCCTTCGCCAGCCACCCCTTCTCCCGCAAGTGCGCGCTGAGTTGCTTCAGGAACTGTACCTTCAGGTCCTCGTATCCCTCGTCGCCCGGTCCCTTGCCGCCCACTCCTCTACGAAAAGACCCGGGAAGCATAAAGGCGTTGAACAGAGGCAGGTATTTCTCCGCCCCTTCATCGAATTGCGAGAAGTCCAGGCGCACCCGTCCGTCCGTGACGGAGACCTGGACATCGTGGGTCTGAAAGGCATTGAAGGGGGCGATCCGGTGCTCGTGGAAGGTGCGGTTCAGCAACTCCTCCGTCTGCCGGACGGGCTCCACATCTTCCATATCAATGCCGTGCCAGCGGCACAGCGCCTTCAGTCC
>CALCJH010000026.1 GCA_937967775.1 uncultured bacterium
GGGGGCGCGGCCGGGCAGGGGTCGGCGCGGAGGCGCTCACGGATTCCTGAACCCGCTCTCTGTGGACGGGTGCCGCCGCTCCGGCCACAAAGGAGTCTGTCTACTTTCCGGAACAGACTTGCCAGAAAAGCCGGGCGCTGACGAGGGCAAGATCACGCTGCTCATCCGCAAAGGCGCGCAGATGGATGCCGGCTTGCTCGCGGTTGGAGTGGAGGCTGAGCAGGATATCCTGCAATTCCCCCGCGTGCAGGCCGTCGGCCGTCAGGCAGGGCATCCCCGCAAGGTGGCAGAACCGCTCGATCTTGGGATCGTAGGACAGACCCGCGAACGGCACCGCCGCCATCGCCGACAGGATGATGCTGTGAAGACGCATTCCCAGAGAGAGATGGAAACCGTGGAACAACCGGGCCATCTCCGCGGGAGACAGTTCGGCGGTCAGGAGGGAATGGGATCCTTCGGCAGACTCCAGCACCCTGCGGGAGATCTCCACATCGCCCGGCGGGTGGAACGGCACGAACAGCGAGCGGATACCCGTCTCGCGAGCAAAAAAGTCGCAGGCCGCAGCCACCTCCGGGCAGGAACGTCTAATGGATCCCCACGGCCGGAGCGCCACCGCCAGCACGGGCCCTGCCTCTGCCCTACTGTCTTCTTCGAGATCCGCAGCAGGCTCCAGCAGGAATGCCGGATCGGCCGAAAGGGTCAGCAGGCTCTCCGGGAGCCCCAGCCCCACAAGCTCTGTGAGGGATCGGGGGTCGCGAACCGTCACCCCACTCGCACGCGCCAGTGTCCGGCCGGCGCTCTCCCTGAGCTGCGGATCCTCCAGCGGTCCGAACCCTTGAGCCCACAGAAACAGCTTCCGCCGGAGCGCGAGAGCCACCCGGCAGATCCAGAGATAATACGCCGCCGACCGCCTGCTGGTGATGTCCTGGATCAGGCTGCCGCCGCCGAGCACCAGGATGTCGCACCAGAAAAGCGCCGAGAGGATGGCCGCCGGCGAGAACCGAGGATAGGCGCGGATGCCATGGACGGCTAGTGTCCGGGCGGGGTCCGCGCTCAGCGCGCGGACTTCGAAGGGTTGTTGCCTGGCCTCTGACGCGATGCCGCGCAGGATGCCCGCCAGCACGATCTCATCGCCGGCGTTGGCGAACCCGTAATAGCCCAGAACCAGGATATGCAGAGGCCTTCGCACGTCAGGAACGCGCACTCCGTCCGAGCCCGAACGCCCGCAGCGCCGCCACCAGGATCATTCCGCCGAGCGCCCCCACCCATACTCCGTTCACCGTGCGGACCAGCGAGACCGCCAGCGGCGTATGGATGTGGCAGAACGTGTTGACGGCGGAAACCAGCCCGATGACCCCGGCGGTGGTGAACAGCCGGGCCCAACCGGTTTCGCCCTTGCGGAAAAGCCACACCCCGGCCCACAGGGAGGGATATCCCAGCAGAATCTCCTTCGTCCGCGGACGGACATACAGGATCTGATCCAGGAGTGCGCGGAAGCGCAGCTCCAGGGAAGAGACCCCTACAGCCGCCTCGTTGCCGGACCGGACCACCACCACAAGCAGCGCCACCAAGCCGATGAGACCCACTATGGCCGTGCTGAAAAGGACGGGGGAGACCCACAGTTTCCGGAAGGCTTCGCGCGCGGTCTGCAAACTGTCCCGCCAGGGAAGCGCCGCGCCCAGAAGGCCCGCCGCCGCCCACAGGGCCACGGCGAGCACAGGAAGCAGATGGGCCACTTTGACGCCCGCGAACCCCTCCGTGTGCACCATGAATAGCCGCCCTGTCAGCAGCGCGGCGATGAGCAGCCCTCCCATTACAGCGACGGTGATGGCATTCAGATAGTGCGCGGGCACGCGAAGCGCATCCGGGGTCTTCGTCGGAGCGGCCGCGGAAGCCAACCTGGCGGCGCGAGCGGCGGCCCAGACGGGGAAAGCAAGCGCTGCGGCCAGAGCCACCACCTTCCGGCCCAGGTCTCCGGCAAAGGATGCCGGGACCAGGACGATCAACATGGTTAGAAACCAAATCCACGCCGCGGAAGGGACCAACCGGATCAGCTCGGTGAAGGCCAGCCCCCCCGCAGCGGCCACCCCCATCGCTATGAGCGCCCGCTCCCAGACTGCCGGACCTACGTTAGGCAGTGGGCGTGGAGACCCCGTTGCAAGTCCGGAGCGTTTCAGACCGGCGGCGATGGCGGAGATGTAATCCACGTTCGCCTCCACCGCGTCCGGACCGTTCAGCTCAGGCAGGCGGACATACAGCAGACGAATGCCCCTCTCGCGCGCCGCGCGGACGAACCGTTCCACAGCGGCCGCAGGCTGATACTGCACCATCTCCGTGGCCGAGATGCTGTGAACGCGGAGGAACTTGCCGTCCAGGGCTGTCTCCAGCCTTTCCGAGCCTTTCTGTTTGCCGAACTCGATGCTCCCGAACGTGAGTCCGGCCCTCTGCAGAGTCTCCGCGCACTCCTCCACCGCTCCGCGCCACCCCAGCACCTCGTCCGCCGCGAAGATGACCGTTTTCATGCCCAGCTCACGGGCTTCCGCCGCCACCGCCTCCATTCCTTCGTGGGTATAGGAAGGGAAGTTGTAGGCCCGGGCGATGACCTCCAGCCCGTGCCGGGACTGCAGGCGCAGAATGTCACCCCGAAGGGTCTCGAAGCCCAGAGGGAGGCGCGCCAGAAGGACGGGATCGGTTCGGGTTGACAGACGGGTCTTGCCTTCGGTGGGAATCGAAGACCCATTCAGACCGTTCGTCTGGAGGGCGCGAGCAATGGCACGCTCAACGTCCGGCTCAGGGGAGGACAGCTCGTAGCCCTGCTGTCCGCTGGCGGCGATCCTTCGGGCCGAGGCCCTGCCAGTTCGAAGAAAGTCCTCCAGAACGGGTTCTGTAACGGCCACGGCCGTCACGCCTGCCTGCTTCAACGACCGCAGCACACTGTTCGTGTCCTGTCCCGGCAGGGCGGCGGCCAGCATCCGCACTTCGTCCCAGTCCACGGCGATGGAGACAAGGTTGTTGGCGGTTTCGACGGTGTGTCGGCGATGAAGCGCGGGAAGAGCGGCGGCCAGGGAGATCAGCGCCACCGCCAGCAAAAGCGTCCTTGCGTTTTTCAAGCGGTTGTCTTCCACGCCGGATAGGTTCACCAGTATCTACGGCCATACCTGCGCCGCGCCGGCGCCCTGGAGGGCGCCATCACGGATATCAGCAGCATTCCCGCAAAGAATCCCCCGATATGCGCCCAGTAAGCGATGCCGCCTCCCACCTGCATCCCGGCGCCGGAGCTTGCGCTAAGGATCTGTCCGATGATCCAGAACCCCAGCACAATGACGGCGGGAAGCTGGATGGTGGTGACGAAAAAGAACAGGAAGACCAGACAGGTCACATGGGCGTGCGGATACAGCAGGAAATAGGCGCCCAGCACGCCGGCCACCGCGCCGCTGGCCCCCAGAGTGGGAACCGGAGAGAACGGTGCGCTCAAGATGTGCGCGACCGCAGCCAGAAAACCGCACGCCAGGTAGAAGATGAGGAACCGGAAATGCCCCAGCCGGTCCTCCACATTGTTCCCGAAGAT
>CALCJH010000027.1 GCA_937967775.1 uncultured bacterium
AGTCCGATATCCTGAGCCAATGCCTGCACCTGTCCTCCAGTGGGTCCGGCGGGGCGGCCTTTTCAGGCCAGCACGCGTTCGGACTCCTCTCTTGCGATCTCCACCCACCTGCGGACCCTTTGCGGGTCGCCGCCAATGGTGTGGCAGTCCTTCATTATGATCTCCACCCGGCATCCCCTGGCGCGGGACAGCTTCTCCCGGAGTTCATTCCGGGCTGCGTCCTCCTCAAAGACCCTGCTTCCCAGGTATGCCGGGTTGGGTTTTAACGAGAAGATGTAGCGGTCCTGCAGATACTCCGCCATCGCTCCGGCGTCGCACCAGGGCGAAACGGAAACGCGGCGGAGGTTCGGAATCCGCCGGATGATGTGCCAGCGCGAATGCACCGGCTCACAGCACCCGTAGCAGGTCAACCCGAACCGTTCCAGAAGCGGCAGCTGATAGGGAAAGACGAACTCCTCGAACATCGCGGGGCTGACGCAGACGGTCTCCTGACTTTCCGCCATCCCCCAGAGGTCCTTGAGGCGAACCTTACCCGCGAAGTCCGGCTGAGGCAGCTCGCGGGTCCAACCGAATCCGCCGGATCCGACGTACTCGCCCCCATTGTTCAGGCAGAGGAGTCCCTCACGCTCCAGATACTCCAGGCGCGACAACGTACCGTCCCGCAGAAACGCCATCAGCCGGTGGAGCCCTTCGGGATCCTCGATCATGTCCACCATCATCTGCTCCAGCCCGCGCAGCTTCACCAACGTCTGGGTAAGGCCGACGCTCCATACCCAGTAATGGTGCAGACGGACGGGCAGGATGTCCGAGAACACCTCCCGGGCGCAATCGAGCAGCCTTTCCGTGGCCGGAAGGTCCACGGTGACTTCCGGATAATGCAGCCCGGAAAGATCCGAGAGATTCTTGATGGGCGGATCCCAGGTATAGGCGCCTCCGTCCTCGCCTCCGATGCGCCGCTCCTCCACTCCCCACCCTGTCTCCGTGGCCACGTATCCGACCTCGAAGACACCGGTGATGACGCGATCGTCCCGGATGAGCTCTCCCCAGACGATATCCCGCCGCAGCCACCACTCCCAGTGGCGGCCCAGGGAGCTCTGGCACTGAAAATCCTCCCTCCGAATGATTTCGTGCCAGCCGTTCTCCGGGTCGCAGAAGATGAGAGGGCGGACATTCTGCAGGGCGTTATGGGCGTACCAGAGTTCGCGCTTTTCCTGCTCAATATCCCGGGCGGCCAGTTCGGCCACGCGGCGGGCAAGTTCTCGCAGAATCTGAATGTCGCAGGCTGGAAGCATCTCCGCCGCAATGGACGGGGCTTTCCGTTTTACATCAGGCATGGTGGCGCAGCAATCCCCCGGAAGCCGCACTCTGTCCGGCGGCCTCCCGCGGCACAGTATGACGGCTGGAGCGCCGCCGCGGCAATCCCGGGTCAGGGACGGTGAAGGAGTGAGAGGCCGCCAGCCTCTAAGAGAGCAGGAGACGGCCGGGCGGCAAGCCGCCGGGAAATGGCGTAGAATTGCGGATGAGGAGGCTGCAACGATAGACCCGTTTGATGACCGGATAACCTCGGCGGAGCTTCAGGAAGAAGACGCACGCGTGGAGGCGTCGCTGCGGCCGCGGCGCCTGGACGAGTTCATCGGGCAGGAAAAGGTCAAGGAGAACCTCTCGGTTTTCCTGGAGGCGGCGCGGCGCAGGGGCGAGGCCCTGGATCACGTATTGCTGTACGGCCCGCCCGGTCTGGGCAAGACGACGCTCGCGAACATCATCGCCCGCGAGATGGACGTCCCGATCCGCTCCACCAGTGGCCCCGCCATCGAGCGCCCGGGGGATCTGGCCGCCATCCTGACCAATCTGGAGCCCGGCGGCGTCCTGTTCATAGACGAGATCCACCGGCTGTCGCGGGTGGTGGAGGAGATCCTTTATCCCGCTCTGGAGGACCGCCAGCTGGACCTGGTCATCGGGAAGGGACCCAGCGCCCGGACCATCAAGCTCCCCCTGCCCGAGTTCACGGTCATCGGCGCGACAACGCGGGCGGGAATGCTGACCTCCCCACTGCGGGAGCGGTTCGGGATCGTGCATCACCTGGAGTACTATGACCCGGCCTCGCTCAGTCAGATAGTCAGAAGATCGGCCGCGATCCTGGAGACACCCATCGAGCCTGACGCGGCCGACGAGATCGCCTCGCGCAGCCGGGGAACCCCACGGGTGGCCAACCGTCTGCTCCGGCGCAGCCGCGACTTCGCAGACGTGGACGGCGACGGCGTGCTGACTCTGGAGGTCGCCCGGAAAGCTCTGGCGCGGCTGGAAGTGGATGAAGCGGGGCTGGACGCCACCGACCGGCGGCTGCTCAGGATGCTCATCGAGAAATTCGGCGGCGGGCCAGTGGGCGTGGAAACAATGGCCGCCAGCATCAGCGAGGACCGGGAGACCATTGAGGAGGTCTACGAGCCCTATCTGCTCCAGCGGGGGTTCCTGGCCAGGACGCGGCAGGGGCGGGTGGCGACCGCGCTGGCCAGGGAGCATCTGGGCTACGCTGGTCCGGCGGGACAGGACTCGCTTCTTTAGGCCGGACTGCATGCAGTCCGGGCACAGCGCAGGAAGACGGACAAATGTATTGCACCCAGTGCGGCGCAGAAAACAGGGATGACAGCAGGTTCTGCCGGGCCTGCGGCCACCGGCTGCATCCGGACGGAGAAAAGCCTGCAACCGGCGAAACAGAGGCTACAGCAGCGCCAGAGCAGGTAAGCGGCCTGCTGGCCCGCGCCTTCGAGCTGCTGGACGCCGACCGGCTGGACGAAGCCAAAGAAGTGTGTCTTGCGGCTCTGCGCCTGAGCCCGGAATCTGTGACCGGACGGTCTCTGCTCGCTGTCATCTATGAGCGCAAGGGCGATCTGGACGCCGCCATCCGTCAGATGGAACGGGTGGTGGAGATGAATCCGGACAGTGTGGCCGACCGCAACCGGCTGGCAGACCTGCGCCGCCGGGCCGGACAAGGTCCGGTCGTGACCGTGCCGCTGCCGCCTGCCGGAGGTACGGCCTTCCTGGAGGCGATCAAGCGGCCCCCCGCGGCCGCCGGTGCGGGAGCACTACTCATTGTTCTAATCCTGCTGGCCGTCTGGCTTCCCGGACGCGGGCGTCAAAAAGAGACAGTCATCCCGCCGCCGTCTCCCCAGCCAACGGCAGCAGCTCCGTCCCAGGGTAGTCCTTCGCTGTTCGGAGAAACACCCGCCTCGCCGATGACCCCGGCTCCAGGCGGATTGTTCGATGGTGCAGGAAGCCCAAGGCAATCCGCCACCCAGACGCAGCACAACGAAAGCCGGTCCGAGACGCGGCCTGAGGAGACTGCACGCTCTGCGCCATCGGCGCCGCGCCCCACACCTCAGCCGCCTCAGCTGTCACAACCGGCAACACCGGCAACAGGCAACAGCAACAGCGGGGGAACGAACCTGCCGCCGCCTGCGCCTCCCCCACCATCGGCGGTGCCCGGGCCTGAGCCGAGAATCGTCATTACGCGGGAGCCACCGTCGCCTCCAACAGGAGGCGCATCTGCTCCGCAGCCGCCAGGTCCTGCCCGACCGGCGACATCCGGGCGGGATCTGCAACTCCGCGCCATGGAGTTGAAGGCCGCCGGGCAGCGTGAACAGGCGATCGCCACCTTCCGGCAGGCGATTGAAGCATACCGGCGGGAAGCTGCCGCTGGGGGGGGAGGATTCGAGGCGCAACAGGGGATCCGCACCTGCCTGGACGAGATCCAGTTGCTGGAGGCGCGATAGGATGAGGATTGCTTTCCTCCTGGCATCCTGCGCCACGCTGTTAGCGGCCACCATAGCTGCAAAGGCCGCCCCTCAACCGCACGTGCTGGTGTTTCCGGTCCGGGGAGATACGGCGCTGGCCCCGGCGGCCACGCAGGCGCTAAAAGCCTGCCTCAAACAGGGGAACACGGTGCTGGTGACCGAATTCCGGCCGGATCTGCCCAGCCTGAGACGCGCCGTGGCGGAGGGTCTGATCACCCGCTCCGCGCTTGAGTCGGAGGATCCGGAAGCCAGGCGGCGGATCAGCGCGGCTCTGGAGGCGGATTTTCATCTGGAGAGTGAAATCCTGACGAGGGAAGATGTTGTGGCTCTTCGGGCGGAGGCTGTGCAGGTGTCCACCGGCCGGCGATTTCCCTTCTCCGCTGAAGCAAAGCCTGCCGAACCCGGCGGGGCAGGACGGGAATCGCTGGTACTGTCCGTGGCGGGAACGGTGGTCTCCAAGTTCATGACAGAGGTGCTCGGCACCCTGCCTCCGGCCGCTCCTCCCCGCGTGGCGCTCACCATCCGCGAGACGCCACCCGCAACACAGCCAACCGGCGATAAGGAGAAACCCGGCACACCACCTTCCCCGGCGGAAGAAGCGGCTTCTGCGCCGCCTCCGCCTGCCATCCCGCAGCCGGACCGTCAGGAATCCGCCACGCTGGCGCGCCAGGCCGAATCGCTTGCCGCCGCTGGAGACTTCGCCGGCGCTATTCAGGCTATGCGGCAAGCGGTGAACCTGTCCCCTTCAGACCTGTCGCTGCGCTTGAAGCTCGCCGGTTATTACACCCGGAAGGGGATGACGGAAGAAGCGGCGGCAGAGCTGCGCGGCGCGCTGCTGCTATCGCCGGACGAGCCTGCCTCCCGGCTGGAGCTTGCGCGCCAACTTGAGTCTGCAGGTCTGCAGGAACAGGCCAGACAGGTCTACGAAGCGCTGCTGAAAGAAAACTCAAAAAACACGGAGGCCCGGCTGGCCTACGGAGACCTCCTCTGGAATCTAGGCAAGCCGGATGATGCTGCGCTGGAGTACGCGCAGGCGGCGCGGGACGCTCCGGACGCCCCGTCCCCGCACGAACGGCTGGCCCGCCTGTTCGCTTCACGGGGGCAGTTCCAGAACGCGATGATCAGCCTGGACACTGTCCGACGCCTGAAAGGTCAGGGCACGGATGCGCCGCTGGAGCCGTCGCTGTACCGCTCCCTGATCCAAAGCTTCGACATTGCTTTCTACCGCCAGCGTGATGCGATGGACTCGGCAGGCCACGACTATCAGGCTCAGCGGATGACGCGCGAGGACTATTATCAGAAGGTGCGCTCGCTGGTGACTCAGCTGGAGGAGCTGGCCGAATTCCTCACGGAGATCAGCCCACCGGCACAGTCGGTCAAGGCGCACATCCACAGGAGACTGGGAGCAAGCCTTCTCTCACAGGCGGTGACATCACTGCAGGACTGGCTGGTTACCGGAGAGGACTCCCGCAGGGCGGATTCAGAGCGT
>CALCJH010000028.1 GCA_937967775.1 uncultured bacterium
GGGTGAAGCTGGTGCACATCAGCAGGATAGCCGGCGCGACGGACAGGACCGTCAGCAGCAGGAGCAGCTGGACGGCGGAGGAGACCTCTTCCGGGCTTCCGGCGGGCTCTACAGACACGGAGAGCCGCGGGATCGCCGGACCGCCGGCCTGCGCCAGCGCGGGAGCGGCGCAGGCCAGAAGCGCCGCCAGCCACGAAAGGCAGGCTGCGATCCGGCGCAATCTGCGCGATGTCCCAACAGTGCGCTTCATAGGCCGACCCGCGTTCCGCAGACCTCCTAACTGGACCGTCCCGCCTGAAGGCGGGCGCGCATCTCATCAATGAAGGAGCTGGTCTGGCGCAGCTCGCCCGACACGGCGCGGGCTGGAGACGCCGCTTTCACCCGGACGTCTGTCTTCCGAGATGCCTTGCCGGTGAGTTCGCGCAGCAGACCCGGATTCAGCAAGCCGGAGAGCGAGGGCGTATCTTCACGCGAAGGAGATGCGGCGACGGCCTCGCCCTTGCCGCCCACTTCGGAGAGGATGTTCACCTGCCCCTGCGCCGTTCCCACCAGCCAGCGCTGCTCGCCGATGCGCACCAGATGCACCGCCGCGCCTCCGCCGAGAGGGGCGCTCTCCTCCACCTGAAGGAGATGCTCACCGAACTTCAGCGGCCGGCCCGTGCGCGAGTAAAGGAACTTGAGCGCCACGATGGAGAGGTACGCCAGCGCCACCACCAGCGCCAGGCGTGCCAGCAGCCCTGCCACGCTGCCCGCGATTCCAAGCGCGCGGCGCAGACCATTTTCGCCCCGCGCACCCTGCTGAATGTTGCTTTCCTGCGAAGCGGATGAGAAGGGCTGGACGGCAGGAGCTTTCGGCGCGGCAGCCGTTGCTCCGCCAGCCGGGGTGGCAATGGCCGGTTGCGGCGCGGCGGGCGCGGACGGAGCAGGCTGCGGAGCCGTCTGATGATCCGGAGAGGAAGAGACAACCTGGCCGACACGCACGCTCTGCGGATGTGTTCTGCCAGTGCTGCGTCTCCAGCCGGTTGAGCCGCTCACGCGCGCGGGCTGTGCAGTGGGCTGCGAAGCCGCGGACGGAGCGGCGGTTGTCCCAGTCGAGGCCACCTGCCGCGCCTCGGGACGCACCGCGGGCGTAGCAGGCGCTGCCGCCGGCGCAGGAGACGCCGGGGCGGGTGCAACAGGATGAACGACGGGAGGCTCCGCAGGCCGGTGCGCCTGAGCGAGGCAGACGCCTGTCGTCCCCACAAAGAAACACGCAACAATCAGAATCCGCAGACTACGCAACGCGGTCCATCCTTTCCTCGGGACTGACAACCTCGGTGACGCGCACGCCGAAGTTCTCATCAATGACCACCACCTCTCCACGCGCGATAAGCTTGTTGTTCACAAGAAGATCCACGGGCTCGCCGGCGATTTTGTCCAGCTCCAACACCGACCCCGGCCCCAGCGAAAGCGCCTCGCGGATGGTCATCTCCTTGCGCCCGAGCTCCGCTGTCAGCTGCAACCGGATGTCCAGCAGCAGATCCAGCGACCGGGGCGCGCCCTCCACTGCCGCGGAGCCGGGAAGCGGACCGAACTGGACACTCTGCGCCGCCGTGGCGGGAGCGGACGTCCGTGCGCCAAGAACGGAGGGCTCTTTCTTCGGCTGACGGGGCGCGGCGGCCTGCGCCACAGGCTGCGGCTCGGGCTCCGGAGCCGGAGTTGCGGCCGGAGTCTCTTCCTCAACCTCGGCCTGCCCGCTGACGACCTCCAGCTCCGGCGTGGCCTCCGCCTCGCCCTGGGGCTCTGCGGACTCCTGATCGCCGGGTGCCTGAGGCTCCTGTGGTTGCTCTTGCTGACCGCCTCCCCCGGCGGCCTGCGCCAGCAAACGATCTATCTCTTCCTGCGAAAGCGGATCGCCCATTCGACGTCTGTCCCTCTCAGCACCGGCCGGGCGGGGCGGGAACAGTCCGGCGATGCCGGCGGTTGCGGCCGCGGGCTCTCCCGGATGCTCCCGGGCCTCTGAAGCCCGGTCTTTACGGTTGCCGTGTTCTTGCGACTTCTCGGGGTCTTCCCGGCGCGAAGGTCAGGCGCCGCCGGCCGAAAGGCGGGGCGCGCACGCATGCTGCGCCGGGTCTTGAAGTGGGGCGGACGTCATGTCCGTTGTATCACTGACCCGCCCCCTTGCCAGGAGGCGGGCAGGCGGCGTCATCTTGAGCTCGATCGCCCACCTGACCCGTGATATCTGGTTGTTGTCCGGGCGCCGGACTCCCCCCATACCACCCGGGAGAGTACCAGCGGAAATGCCGCCCGGTCCAGCGGAATCTTCGGCTGGTTCAGGCGGCTTCTTTATCCAGAACCTGAGTGTCCTGGCCCACCGTGCGCGTCAGCTGCACGGCCAGCTTGCGGCCCAGCACTCCCGGGACCGCCTGAAACTTGGGTACACCCTGCACCGCCAGGCGGATCTCCCGGTCCACCGGCTGGTCCAGACGCACCGTATCGCCGGGAGCAAGATCCAGGATGTCCCGAAGCGTCACTCCCGCAGTTCCCAGCACCACCGTGGCCACCACCTGGCTGCCCTTCAGGTGCTGTTCGATCTTTGTCCGCTCACCGGCGCGGCTCTGGGCCATTTCCCCTCTGTGACCCAACGACGACAGGAGCGACTCCACGCCGGAGATGGGAATGCACAGTGAGATGAGACCAACCTGCGAGGCGGTCTGCAGCTCGAAGCAGATGCTCACCATCCGGTCTTTCGGGCGGGCGATGGGGTTCACCATCTGATCGCTGCCCGCCCGTTCCAGCGAGCACTTGATCTCCGTGAACTGCGACCACGCGCTTTGATACTCCGAGATCGCCACCTTCAGGACACTCTCCATCAGCTTCAGCTCAATGGGAGTCACCGGCCGGTTGGTGATCTTCGGCTCGCCGGACCCGCCCGTCATCAGGTCCACCAGCACGAAGACGATGTTGGGGTTGACCTCGATAACGGCTTTCACGCCCGCCGGTTCCAGCTTGAAGGTGGACGTGAGGGTGGGGTTGGGAATGCTTTTCAGGTATTCGTCGAAGCTGCACTGGTCCAGCGTGGTGTGCCGGATCTCCAGCGTGCTGCGCAGGGTCGCGGAAAGGCGATGGGTCAGGGACGATGCGAAGCTGTTGTGCACCGCCTCCAGCTGACGCAGCTGCTCCTTGGAGAACTTCTCCGGGTGCGCGAAGTCATACAGCCGCACCTCGCGCGACCGTGTGCTCTCGCCAGCCTTTCCCGGCGACGCCCCACCCGACGAATAGACGGAAAGGAGGGCGTCTATCTCCTCCTGAGACAGTATTCCAGACACTCTATCCTCTCCGTTGCAAAGAGGCGCAGGCCGCCCGCGGGCCTGCCGCCCCGGTCACTGCATCGCAAAGCTGGTGAAGTAAACGTTCGAGACTTCCAGATCCTTGACGGCGTGCTCGATGGCCTCCTGGATCTCCTTCTTGAGCTTCTCCTTGCCCTCCGCGCTCAACAGCTCGCGGTAGGTGTGGCTGCTGGTGACGCGGATGATGGTGTCGCGGATGACCGTCGTCTTCGGATCCTCACCGCCTCCGCCATGGCCCCCGCCGTGGCCACCGCCAGCGGCAGAAACCTCACCCTTGACACCCAGGCTGATCTCCATCTTCAGGTAACGCGCCGAGTCCGCATCAGCCAGGTTCAGGATGAAAGGCTCAAGCGTCACGAGGTGCTCTGGCTCAGGAGGAGCCTCCTTGTGTTTGTCGTCTCCGCCCTTGCCTTTCAGGACGAAAAACCCTGTGCCGGCCAGCGCCAGTACCATAACTCCGGCGAGTATGAAGATGGGGATCTTGCCGCTGTTGCCCCTCAGCATCCTTCTCATGGGCCGATACCTCTTGGTTTCCTGCGCGGGTGGTTGCCGGATTACGGGGGAGAAGCGTATTCCCGCAGCCGGGCCTTCGCCGTATCTATCGGCAAGACAGCGCCGCTCCTGCAGGGGAACGATCCGGGCAGGTGAAAAATCA
>CALCJH010000029.1 GCA_937967775.1 uncultured bacterium
ACACGCCGGAGGCGCTGCCCGTCCTGCCGGAAGGGAGCGGATGTTGCCGCAGCCGCTTGACCAGGAGGTTTACTCCCTCGAAATCAGCACGATCTCCGACACATCCCGCACCAGCACGCGAGGATAAAGGACGCCGCTGGAGCGGAAGCAGGAGCTGATCCCTGTCACCGCGACGTAAGCCCCCGGTTTGACGAACGACGGCAGCGCATTGGGGGATTCCACCCGGATGCCGGTCTGGCCTCCGGAGCTTATCCTCCCCGCGCCGTCATCCAGCAAAAAAGTGTTCCGGACTACCTGCCGCACTCGCCCGGCCGTGCGTACCAGCAGCCCGACATTGTTGGTCCCGGTCCCGCCTTGCACGCCGCTCTGGCCCGGTGTATCCCCGCCCCCGATGGAACGGTTGCTCATTGTCAGGGGTTTCAGCAAAATGCCTGCCGAGAAGCTCTGGGACAACGGTTCGATGTAACGTTCCCCGTCCGCGTTCACGCGCAGGCGGCCGGTCACCGCAGCGGCCAGTCCCACGCCGGGTGGGGTGGATGGCGTTTCCACGCGGATCCCACAGGCCCGGTCCGGTCTCTCGATGTAGAACGCGTTCTCCAGGGCGGCCGTGGTGATCATCCCGCCGATCTCGACGGGGGTGCCCTCCGGTGCCTGTTTCAGGCCGCCGCTGTCCGTCAGGGCAGGGTACTCATAAGCTCCGATGTCCACCACCCCTGCCGCGATGCGCGGGTTGCCGGGAAGGTCTTTGAGCGGCAGCGACGGCGCATCGTTCCATCCCGCATTAATGCAAGGGGAAGCTGGGAGGATGCCGCAGCCGATGCCGAACGCGGGGTCCGCAGAGATGTCACCGAGGCCGGGGGAAATGCCCCAGTACTGGTATAGCGAGTTGCCGTAGACGTCGTTATTTCTGGGTGTCACCAGTCCACCGTTCCCGTAAATGCCGCCCGAGTTGAACGCGATGATGTTGTTCGATAGCCACGCCCAGCTATCGGCACAATCCACACCGCCCCCGAAAACCGTGCAGGTGTTGCCTTTCAGCGTGTTATTCGTAAGCCAGGCGATGCTCTGGTGTAGATGGATGCCGGGACCATAGGGTGCGGTGTTGCCTTCAAGGCAACAACTCGCGATCTCCGCCACAGTCTGCCAGCCGCGGATGCCCCCTCCCGCCACGCCGGATGTGTTGTTGTCTATGCGGCAGCGGCGGATCACCGGCCACCCGCCCTCCAGAAACATGCCGCCTCCGTCCCCGGAGACGGCGGCATTCTGGAAAACAGCGGCTTCCTCGATGACTGGCCGTGAGTCGGGACCGGAGCAGTGGATGCCGCCCCCGCGGTTGTCCGCGGAGTTGGCCCAGATCCAGCCGCCGTTTATCTCCGGCGAGCCGTTGCGGATGTAGATCCCACCACCTTCCGCGGCGCTGTTGTTCCCGACGCGCAGGTCGAGGAGCCGGGGGGAGGCATCCGTACAGTGGATGCCTCCCCCCATTGCCGCCCGTCCGCCCTGGATGAGGAACCCCATCAGGAGGGTGGCAGTATCCGCGCCGGGCTCCACCGTCACCACCGTCCCGCCGTTGCCGCCGTCCAGCACCGCCATCGGCGATGCCCGGACAGACACTCCGCGTTTCAGGGTTACGCGCTCCTGATAGGTCCCGCCCAGGACGAACACAGAGTCCCCGAAGATACACCTGCCCAGAGCAGTGCTCACCGTCCTGAGAGCGTGAGCGGGGTCCAGACCGCTGTTCAAGTCGCTGCCTGTCGTGGCGACATAGTAGGTGCGGCCCGGCCAGTACTCATCTGCGCCGATGTCCACTACGCCGTTCTTTCGCCCCTGCCCGTCCAGGTCCAGCGAGGAAAGATGCGGGGCCGCGTTCGCGCCAGCATTGATGCACGGGGAAGAATCGCGCAGATGAAAGTCACCGTATAGAGGGGCGCCAAACAGCGGATCCAGACCAATATCTCCCACCCCCGGCGATAGTCCCTGATAATCCCGGCCCGCATTGTCCCAGACGTTGTTGTGGTAGAGCTCGGGCAGCGCCCCACCGGAGGCGAAGAGCCCGGAGGAGTTTCGCGCAATCAGATTGTTGTAGAGGCGCGGAGCCGCGCCCTGAATGGCCACCGCTCCCCCGTCCGCGGCCGTGTTGCCGAAGACGGTGTTGTTGGTCAACACGGCGTCCGAGCCCCACAGACGCACCGCTCCGCCTCTGGATTGAGCGGAACACTTCTCGAAGATGCATCCGGTGACCCTGGGGCCGCCGCCATCTGCGAAAACGGCTCCTCCGTCAACGTTTTGCGCCTGACAGGCCGTGAAGTGGCATCGTTCGATGAGGGGGTAGCAATAGTCCTTTGCGTGAATCGCCCCTCCTCGGTTGGCTGCGATGTCGCTGTCGAAAGTACAGCTCTGGATCGTTGGAGAGGCGGCTTCAAGGTAGACGGCGCCTCCCTCTGTCCCCCGGTTCTGGAGGAAGGTGCAGTTGATGATGGTGGGGTCGCCCAGCGTGCAGTAAAGTCCACCGCCATAGGCCGCGTCACCGCGCGTGATCGTGAATCCGTCCAGCCGGGTAAACTGTGAGGCGTCCGGCAGGATGGTGACAGCAGAGCCATTGCTCTGAGCATCTACCGTGGACTGGTTGATATCCGGTGCCGGACGGGGAAACGATGGCCGCTGCGAAAGCTGGGTCTCCGTGCCCGCAAAGCCGCCAAAAAGCGAGATGCCCGGCTTGATGGTGATACGTTCGTTGTAGTGGACGCCGCTGCTGTCGCGGGCCACCCAGATCCGGTCAGGGACCGCCGCAGCGTTGATCGCCGCCTGAATAGTCCGTTTTGCCGACGCCCAGGACTCTCCACTGTTCGCGTCGCTTGCTGACGGCGACTGGCTGACGTGGATGATGCGGCTCCAGCATTCGTCCGCCCCGATATCCACGGCCGGGCCCTCCACGCGTGGCTGCCCGTCCAGGTCGTAAGCCGGCAGGCCGATGGGGTCGTCGTAGCCCGCGTTCCGGCAGGGAGACTCGTAAAAGATGCGGTAGTCGCCTTTGCCAGCGTTGAGGAACATCGGATCGGCCGAGATGTCACCGGCGCCCGGTCCCAGTCCGCCGCCGTAGTTGTAGGCAGTGTTGCTGTAAAAACAGTTGTTGCGCAGCAGCGGAGCCGATCCACCATCATCCCAGATGCCGCCGCCGTTGGACGCCACGATATTGTTGTTGATGCGGGAGGTAGAGTTGAGCAGGCGGATGGCGGCATTCTCGTTTGCCACGATGGTGTTGTTCAGGATACCGGGCGATGAGTTCCAGCAATGGATGGCTGAGACGCCGCCGTGCAGGTTGGTATTTCCGGCGACCAGATTGTTCTGGATGACAGGACTGCTGTGATCCAGCCAGATCGCGCTTCCTCCCACCATGCGGGCAGTGTTGCTTCTTATGGTGTTTCCCGTGATTGAGCCGGTGGACAGAGTCATTGCGACGGCTCCTCCCCTGTTCACCGCCAGGTTCGATTTGAACTCGTTGCCGGAAATAACCGGCTCAGCGTTCTGGCAGAGGATCGCCGCGCCTTCAGTGGCTTGATTGCCCACGAAGGTGTTGCCGGAGATGTAAGGGGAGCCGCCCAGGCACGCTATCGCGCCGCCAAATGAGTTTCCTACGCCCTGGCCGCTTGCCAGGTTGGAGGCGAAGACGTTGCCGGTGATGACAGGAGAAGCGTCAACCACCCCGATGCCGCCGCCGTTCGGGCAAGAATCGTTGTCTCGGATAAGATTATTCCGGATGGACGCGCGTGCCCCTGTCTGCACCAGAATGCCCGCTCCCGTCCCGGGATGGGGGTAGTCATCGTCGTTCCAGTAGCTTGCGCCCTGCTGGACGGTGAACCCGTCCAGGGCAGTGTGGTAGCCGGCATTCGCGGGAATGCGCACCAGGTGACCGGACTCATGACTGGACCACCCGCCTCCGTTGATGATGGAGGCATAGGGGTCAGTCTCCGGCCGCGGGAAGGGCGGCCGCTGGTTCAGAGAGGTTTCATTGCCCGCGAACCCGCCGTAGACAGAGATCTCCGTCTTCAGGGTGATGTGCTCGTTGTATGTGCCTCGCGCCACCCACACATCCTCCCAGGTGGCCGCGTTGATGCCTGCCTGGATGGTGCGGTAAGCGTTGCTCCAACTGGTGCCGGGACCGTCGGTGGGCGAATCCCACTTCACGTAGATGATGCCTGCCGCGTGCGCAGCTTGCGGAGCGCTCAGCAGCAATAGCGCCACCGCGGCAGACATGCGTACGAGGAGATGCCGTCTCATCGCTTCCCCCTCCTCCGGCCGCTGATGCTTCTCAGAAGCTTAGCGACGCCACCAGTATAACTCCGCGCCAGTCTCCCGGTCAAGCGCTCTTTTTCGCCTGTTATCCCCATAGAATGCGTTTGAGCAGGGGGAGATGGACAACCTGCGCCGGCCGCTTTGACGCTCCCAAAACCGAACCTTGATGAAAGTGCAACCCTCCCAAAACCGTGCTGAACCCCGCGGGCATTAGACTGCTATGGACGAGGCAGGAATGACGGTGCCTCGCATCTGCAGCGTTCAACAGAGGGAGAAGTCACTGTGAAAGGCATACTGGCCGCAATGCTGGTTCTCCTGGCCATTGCTCCCGGTGCGCAGGCCGCCGCGGGTCTGGAGACCATCACGCTCTGGGACTTTCAGGATCATTACTGGAGTGACCAGTGGCAGGACTGGATCGTTGAGCCCGAGTATACGCCGGAGATCGGCGAGGGCACCTGGGAGGCTCAGGGCGTGGCCGTCTGGGACCCGGACGAGCAGGACTTCCGAGATCCCACCAAACCCGAAGAGCTGAACTCCAGCAGCGATCCCATCCATGAGATCAACGAATTCATGGGCTACGCCTTGGACTTCGACAACTCACCGCCTCAGGGAACGGGCAACAAGACCGCAGGCGCGCGGTTCAATGTCTCCACGCAGGGCTACACCAACATCGTCGTTAGCTTCGACATCCGGCACAAGTATCGGTCGCCCCGGCATGCCCGGGTCCAGTATACGGTTGACGGCGTGAACTGGATTGACAGCGTGCTGTTCGAAGCCGACAACCCTAACGAGGCCGACCACTGGTACAACGGGCGCACGGTGGACCTCTCCGGAGTCCCGGGCGTGGCCGACAATCCCAGTTTCGCTTTCCGCGTCGTGGCGGAATTAGGCCCGTCGGGCGAGTATGAGCCTTCGAAAACCGGCTCCACCTTCCGTCAGAAGGACCTCTTCCGATTCGATATGGTCCGCGTGAGCGGCGTGCCCATCGGGGCGCCAAAGGCCTACCTCATCAGCAATCGCGACACCCGCCACGAAATCATCTCCAGCGCGAAAGCCAACTTCCGCTTCACCGTCTGGGGTCGGGTGAGCGATCTGGACGACAACGGTTTTACGCTGGACGACGGCTCGGGAGCCCCGGTGCGCGTGCTCGCCGCGGGTGTTCGGGGTCTTTCGAACGGCGATTACGCGAAAGCTACGGGCACGCTGGACGACTCTGGAGACACTGTGACACTCCAGTCCTCCGCTGCGCAGGTCGAGAAGATTGACTGACCGTCTTTCGGCTTTCCCGCCCTTTTCCGGGGGCGGTTTCCATAACAACAGGCAGAAGGAGAGGAGAAATCTCAAAATGATCAGACGAATCGCCCGAGCGGTGTCTGTGGCGGCGGCCTTTGCGGGAATCGTGACCACCGCGCACGCCGCCAGCATCATCACGCTCTGGGACTTCCAGGACTACTATCAGGATCCCGTCACTCTGGACTGGGTCGTCACCCCGCGCTACACGCCGAGCGTTGGCGTCGGCACCTGGGAAGTGCAGGGAACGGCCGTCTTCGATCCGGGACAGGAAGATTACCGCGACCCGGCCAATCCCCTGGAGACCACCTCCAGTAGCGATCCCATCCATCTCATCAACGAGTTCATGGGATACGGCCTGGACGTGGACAACGCTCCGCCGCAGGGCACGGGCAACAAGACTGCCGGCGTCCGGTTCAACGTGTCCACTGAGGGATACGAGAACATCGTGGTGAGCTTCGACATCCGGCACAAGTACCGCTCGCCCCGGCACGCCCGCGTGCAGTACACCGTGGATGGCGTGAACTGGGTGGATAGCCTCCTGTTCGAGGCCGACAACCCGTTCGAGGCCGACTACTGGTACAACGGGCGCACGGTGGACCTCTCCGGAGCGCCTGGTGTGGCGGACAACCCGAACTTTGGCTTCCGCGTCGTGGCCGAGTTCGGGCCTTCCGGGCTCTATGAGGCCTCGAAGACGGGCGCCGCGTTCCGCCAGAAGGACCTGTTCCGCTTCGATATGGTTCAGGTCTCCGGCACGGTCATTCCCGAGCCCGCTTCGCTTCTGACCCTGGCGATGGGAGCCGCAGGGCTGCTTGGCTCC
>CALCJH010000030.1 GCA_937967775.1 uncultured bacterium
CTGCTTCTGGATGTGGGACAGGATTTGCTGCGCAGCGTGGAACGCGCGGCGGTTGCCGGGAAAGACTAGGGGGATCCGGGTATGAAAAGCTCGATTTTTGTCAGCCTGGCCGTGATTGTTCTTGCGGTGCTGGCAGTCCAGGCAGCGCCGCCGCAGCTGACTCCTGCGTCCGATGAGATCGTCGTGCGAGGGATTGTTACGGAGGCGCCTTTGGGAGGACGCTTCACCGTTCGGGCTACAGCCGTCCGGCTGCACGGTCAGAGCACGGACACGCTGCTGGAGCAGCCCGCTCCGAAAGTGGTGACCACAACGACAACTACCACTTTTTCCTTCGCAGATGGCCGGTCTGCCGGGGTCGCAGACGTCGTGGCGGGCGTAGAGGCAGCCGTGGTGGGCAAGAACCTGGGCCGTGGCCAGCCGCTCCCGGCGCGTGCCGTGGTTCTTTTCACCCCCGAGAGCACCCCTGCTCCTGCTCCGGGCGGACCCGCCTCACCCGGGACTTCCACGCCGCCCGCCCCCGGCGCCCCTGCGGAACCGGAGGATCCCAGAGTCATCAGACCCGACAGCGCCTTCAGCCGATGGCGGGATCCCGCCGGGTTGGAATACATCTACCCGAAAGACTGGATGCCTTCCGCCTCGCCGGGAGCGAATCCGGTGACCTTCCAGAAAGGACCAGTGGCGCTCCACGTGAGGCGTATACCAGTGGAAGCCGGAATGGATCCGCAGGGGACGGCCGAGTCCGCGCTGCAGGTAGCGCGTTCCGTAGCTTCCGGCAAGGGTTGGCGCTCCGCCGAGGGTCAGTTGACCATTGCCGGCATCCGTTGCAAAACCCTTACCATCACGGGCGAGATGCAGCCCCGGGACCTGGCACTTGCGCTGGGAATGGATGAGAAACAGATCCCTGGTCCCACAGACGCCGTAATGCGCATGGCGTTTGTTCCCGTGCCGGTCAATCCGGCGCGCGAACCATGGGTCCTTCAGGTCGCGATCGGCGGGCCGCAGGCCCGGATGGGAGAGCTGGCTCCGGCTTTCAACAGGGTGGCTCAGAGTGTGGTCCTTTTGCGGCAGGAAGCACCAGATACCCCTGGCACGGTGACCCCTGTGAGGGCTGCCAACACTGTGCAGGTGGAGAACGCGCTGCGTCAGGTTGGCACTGCCCTGATGATGTACTTTACCGACAACGATGACGTAGTGCCGTCCAACTGGGAAGCCCTACGGCCTTATCTCTCCGATCCGAAGCTGTTGAACAACCTGTTGAAGGGATGGCCGAACTACGGAGTGGGGCCGGTGCAGCTTATGGCTCCGGGAACGCGGGTCTCTCAGATGGGCAATCCGTCTCAAGTGGTCGTTGCCAGGGCGGTCGGTCCCGGGTATGACATCGCCCTTTATGCCGACGGACACGTTGCCCGTGTGCGGCGGTGATCCGTGATGCGGCGCCGGGCGATTGTTTGTCTGAGCCTGTTTGCGCTGACCGGTAGCATCCTACTCATGCCTCCAGCGCGGGCGGCCAGCGCTCAGCGGCCGCGTGTGGGCCTCGCTCTTGGTGGCGGTGCGGCAAGGGGTTATGCGCACATCGGAGTGCTGCGCTGGCTGGAGGAGCACCGCATCCCCGTGGATTTCATCGCCGGCACAAGTATGGGCGCGCTGGTGGGCGGCGCTTACGCGATGGGCTATTCCCCCGGCGAGATCGTCTCCTTTGCCGAATCTCTGGACTGGGACACCGCCCTTCAGCCTGAAGTGCCGTATGCCTCGCTCACGTTCCGGCGCAAGGAGGATCGCCGGGAATACCCGTTCGCGCTGACATTCGGGCTTCGCGACCGCTTCCGCCTTCCGACAGGACTCAGCCCCGTCCACGCGGTGGGCATGCTTCTCAGCCGGATCAGCCTGCCTTACGGAGATCTGGATTCGTTCGACAGTCTGCCGGTCCCATTCCGGTGTGTGGCGGTGGATATCGAGTCCGGAGAACAGGTCGTGCTGGCCGACGGACCCCTCTGGCAGGCCCTCAGAGCGTCCATGGCTATTCCCGGTGTCTTCACGCCTGTGGAGCGTGGTGGCCGGCTGCTGGTGGACGGAGGGCTTCTGAACAACGTCCCGGCAGATGTCGTCCGCCGGATGGGCGCCGATGTGGTTATTGCCGTGGACGTCAGCGAGGATCTCGCAGACCGCTCCGCTCTGGACTCCCTGCTGGGCCTGGCCAATCAATCTGTGGCGGTGATGGTGTTGAACAACACCCGGGAGATGCTGCGTCACGCCGATCTGGTGTTGGCGCCGGATGTCCGGGTCATATCCGGCGCGGATTACACCCGGATCAGGGAGACTGAGGTCCTCGGCTATGCCGCAGCCGCGGAGCGGGCGCGTTTTCTGGAGACCCTGTCTCTGGATGAGCAGTCCTGGAAGGAGTATCTCCGGGACCGGGAGAGCCGGAAGCGGCGGGAACCCCCGGAAGCTGAAAAGGCCACTGTAGCCGGCCTGCCTGAGCACGAGGCTGCCGACGTGAGCGCCAGACTCCAGAGACTGACCGGACAGGCTGTGGACTCTGCGCGGCTGGAGCGGGAGTTGCAAAGGCTCCAGGGCAGCGGGCGTTACGGTATTGTGGGCTATCACGTAGCGCAAGCAGCGGATGGCGGGGCGTTGGTTGTGACGGCTTCCCCGCCCCGGCACGGACCTCCCTTCCTGAACACCTCATTTAGAGTGCGCAGCACCCGGTTGACGGACATTCAGATGCTGCTGGGAACGCGCCTCACATCGTTCGATCGCTTCCGGAGAGGGGATGAGTTGCGCATAGATGCCGGTGTCGGCAGGAAGGCGATGGTGCGGGCGGAATGGTATGCTCCCCTGAGCCGCAACGGCCTTTTCTTGGCGCCACGACTGTCCTATGTCAAATCGGTTCA
>CALCJH010000031.1 GCA_937967775.1 uncultured bacterium
CAGGCGCCTGCGGGAGCTCATCAACGATGTCATCGAGATGGGCAAGCTGGATTCGGAGAACCTCCGTCTCAAGATGGAGACCTGCTGCGCGGGCGGCATTCTGGAGGAGGTCGCATCGGATTCCCGGGAAGCATGCGGCGCGCGGCGTCCCGACGTGGATGTGATCGTGGAGCAGACGGAACCAGCACCAATGGTCTGCGATTCCACACGCATCCGTCAGGCTGTTACCTGCCTGCTCGACAACGCGATTCGGTACAGCCCTCCCGGCGGGAGGGTGGTGCTGGCTGCCCGGCGAGAAGATTCCCGCGTGGTCATCGAGGTCCGTGATGAGGGACCGGGCATCCCTCCGGAAAAGCAGGGGCATCTCTTCGAGAAATTCTACAAGGTGGAGCCTCCCGGCGAGGGCCGTTCCGGCGGGACGGGGCTGGGGCTGGCCATCGTGAAGCGGATCGTGGATCTGCATGGCGGACAGGTGTTTGTTGAGAGCGCCGTGGGGAAAGGGTCGGTCTTCGGCTTCACGCTGCCCGCCGCGGAGGCCCGGGAAGAATCCCGCGACCTGGCTGCCTGAACGGATGACGCTTCGGCGTTGACGACGCGGGAGTCCCGCGCGTATAGTCCGCTGTATGAGCAGGGGATCCTACGCCAGGGCGGCCGGCGTAATGGTGGTCGCGATCTTCCTCAGCCGTGTCCTCGGACTGGTGAGGGAATCTGCCATCGCCGCCCGCTTCGGACAGGGAGCCCTCACCGACGCTTACAACGCTGCATTCCTGCTGCCCGATCTGCTCTATTTTATGGTGGCCGGGGGAGCTCTTTCCAGCGCGTTCATCCCCGTCTTCACAGAATACCTGGCCACCAACCGCGAGGACGACGCCTGGGACGTCTACAGCTCTGTGCTGAATCTGATGGCGCTGGTGGTAGGCGCGCTCGTGGTGGTGGCATTCCTTCTGGCGCCTGGCATCGTGCCCTTCTTCGCCCCGCGGGACTTCACCACCGATCAACTCCAGACAACGGCGCATCTGACGCGCATCCTGCTTCCCGCCCAGTTCTTCTTCTTCATGGGCGGGCTTACGATGGGCACCCTGTATGCCCGGAACCGCTTTCTGGTGCCCGCGCTCGGGCCGATCATCTACAACCTGGGGATTATCACTGGAGCGGTCTGGCTGGCGGGCTCTATGGGTATTTTCGGGTTGGCCTGGGGCGCACTGGCGGGGGCGTTTCTCGGCAACTTCGCTTTGCAGCTCTGGTATAGCGCCCGGCTGGGCATTGGATACCGTCTGAAGGTGGATCTAAGCCACCCCGGAGTCCGGAGAGTATTCCTTCTGATGCTTCCCGTGCTTCTGGGATTGTCTCTGCCGCAGATAGATGTGATGGTGAACAAGTGGTTCGCGCGCTTCCTGGCGGAGGGCTCGATGAGCGCGCTTAACTATGCGAACCGCCTGATGCAGGTCCCGCTGGGGGTGTTCGGACAGGCAGCGGGCATCGCGGCGCTGCCGACGCTGTCAGCGCTTGCAGCGCGGAAGGACTGGAGAGAATACCGCGAGACGCTCAGCTTCGGGCTGCGAAGCGTGTTCTTCGCCACCATCCCTTCGTCGGTGTTGATGATGGTGCTCGCGGTCCCGATGGTAAAGCTCTTCCTCCAGGCAGGCGCCTTCACTGAACGCGACACGGTGTATGCGGCCGTTGCGCTGGTGTATTACTCCATCGGTGTGTTCGCGTGGGCCGGCCAGGCCATTGTGGCGCGAGGGTTCTATGCTCTGCAGGACACGGTGACGCCGGTTGTGATCGGCACGGCGATGACCTTCCTGTTCGTGCCGCTGAACTACCTCCTGATGCGTCCGCTGGGACACGGCGGGCTCGCCCTTGCCACTTCGATCATGGCCACCGTGCATCTGATGGTGATGTCTGCGGTCCTTTCGAAGCGCGTGAACGGCATCGGGGTCCGGCGAATCATCGTCTCCACGCTTCGCATTCTGGGAGCGACCGGTGCCGCTGCCGCCGCGGCGGCGGCCGTGTCGGCGTGGGCGCGGCACATCGAGACGGGCAGCGGCACGCTGGGGGTGAAGGCGGCGGCCGCGGCGGAGCTTCTCCCTGCGCTTTTCGTCGGGATGGTAGTTTATCTACTGTTCTGCAGACTGCTGCGGGTGGAGGAGGCGGCCGTCTTCGCTCAGATGCTGGCCCGCCGCCTCCGCCGTGCCGCAGCCGACGAACCCCGCTGACTCGGCAATCCCCGCCAACCCGGCGCTCTTACGCTGGTCGAACAACGCGCTGCTAGCCGCGCGTATCGAGATCACGCATACCCGCGATCCATGGTCTCGACTCTTCTGGCTGCGCCGGACGGTTCAACCGATGGAATCTGGGTGGTACGAAGGCCCGGCGATCTACAAGGGCCGTTGCGGCCGCCCGTCCGGGCGGCCGCACTGAAGACTCGTTCAATCCACTACGCAAAGAAAGACGTCGTCGAAGAACGCCGCGCCGGCGTTTCCCGAGGCGCGCAGGTTCAGCGATACACGCTGCGACCCCTGAGGAGCCACTCCCTCCACCTGAAAGAACTGCCAGCCGCTGTCACCCTTTACTCGCGCGGTCATCGGGAACTCCTCCAGGAAGACCCCCGCATTGTTGGTGAACGCCAGGCTCATCCAGGCGCCCTCATCCTGTTTGGCCTGAAGCCCTTTGGTGCGGATCCATACTCCCGCCCGGTAGCGCTTGCCCGGCTGCGCGGTAGAGTAGTGCGTGATCTGCCGGTATCCTGACGTCCCTCCGGCTGGCGAGATCATCAGGCTCCTGAGGCCGCTGCGCGATTCGGAGGCGGTCACCTCCACCGCTCCGCCTTCGAGAGGCTCCCATCTCAGAGGAAGCCAGGGCCGCCTGCTGTCGTCCCCCACCCTCTCGAAGCCCGCGTTGCCGACCAGATTCTCCCCGGCGGGAGCGCGCTCCGGAGCGATCTTCATCTGAACGACGGACTCGCCGCCCGGAGGCACCCGCAGTCCCTCCAGTTCGTGCGAGGTGAATCCCTCCCGCCTCGCGGCCGCCGTGTAGGTGATGGACGGCAGGTCCTGCAGCCGGAATGCGCCGCCGGAGTCTGTCTCCGCGCGTGCCCCGCCCGGAGACAGCGTCACGGTGACGCCCGCGAGCGGCTGACCGGTCATCCCGTCCACGACAGTTCCCGTGACGGCTCCCGGCTGAAGCGGCTCCAGCGAAGCGTCCGCCACGGTGTTCTGCCCCATCCGCACGTCGTAGCCCGTGGTGGCCGGAGCGAATCCCTCCGCTTCCACCTGGAGGGTGTAGCGCCCGGGCTTCAGCATTGGGAAGAAGAAGTTGCCCATCGGATCGGTCTGAGTGACCGCTCCGGTCTCCACACACGTCACCCTGACACCCGCAAGGCGGGTCTGATGACGGGAATCCCGGATGGTGCCGGATATGGCTCCTGTGGTGTCCGTTGGCTTCGCCAGGGCGCGCACGGCCTCATACATCGGGGTGGGACGGGTGGGAAGCCCCTTTTCGTCCGTTCCGCTGTCCACCGGCACCCAGTTGAACGCCGTCCAGCCGGGATCGCTGAACAGGAACGGGAACACAGCGATCAACTGCGGAAAGCGTGGATACAGGTCGCGGAATGCGCGCATCATATAGTCCGCGCGGTTGTACTCGTCAATCGGCGGGAAGCCTTCCGCCTCGTACACCCCGTTCCCGAGAGGGTATCCCGTCTCCAGGATCATCACCTTCACGTCTTTGCGACCGTACTTCTCCAGAATCCGGGTTTCCAGCAGGAAGCCGTCCAGCGTGGCCTCCGGATGCCTGGCCGTTCCGTCAATGTTGTTGTACTCCGGCGGGTGGTTCTGGGGATACGGGTGCGAGCCCCATACGTCGAAAGCATCAATGAAGCGAGGGTGCGCCTTGATGCAGGCTTCGGTGGCCTCCGGCGAGAGCGCGAACGCGCCGTTCAGGATCTTGATGCGCCGGTCTCCCAGCGACCGGATGGCATCCGAGACCTCCACGAAAAACTGCGCATACTCCGCCAGATTCGCTTTGCCGCTCCATTCGATGTCCAGGTTCGGTTCGTTCCAGATTTCCACGTAGAGGGGATAGACGTCCGAGCGCGGCAGATCCGCCACGACTTTCTTGAACACTTCGGCCATCGTGCGGTAGCTGCCGTCCGGATCGCGGTAGGGCTTCTGCCACGAGCCGTCCTTCATGACGCCGCCCAGACGCACCACCGGGATCAACTCCAGACGGTAGCACTCGCGCACGAAGTCCCGCCACCCCTGCGGAGCCCCCTTCATATTCCGGTCAATGTTGAAGAAGAACGTTTTGATATAGCCGTGCCGGCCCACCAGGTGCCGCGCCCAGCTCAGCTGGTTGCGCCCGCGTTCGTCCAGGTTGTCTATGATGAGATGCGCGCCGAACGGATTGTTGGGCGTGCCCGGCGGCTGCGCCGCGCACGTCCCGGCCGCAAGGGCCGTCAGGACAGCCGTCAGAGCCAGACGGATCATCATTTCAAAAGTCCTCCTGAGCCCGCTTTTGATGCACATTGTACTTTCGAGCCCCAAGGGGGCCGTGGGGTTGCCCGGCCTCCTGCCGTGTGATAAAAGAAGTTAGCTTTCGCGAACAGACTGGATACAAACGACAGGCAGGAGATCTTAGGCTTGGGATCATCGCTGGAGGAGAGGGCGCGGGCGATTGCGGATCAGTTCCGCGGGCGTTTTGGAAGAGAGCCGGAGGTGGTTGTGCGCGCCCCCGGCCGCGTGGAGCTGATCGGCGGGCATACCGATTACAATGAAGGCTTCGTAATGCCCGCCGCGATTGACCGGGACGTGCTGATGGCGGGAGCCGTTGCGGAGGGTGACACCGTCCGGGTGTGGAGCGTGAACTTCGGCGAGATGTCGGAGATCCTGCTTACCGATATCCGCAGGGTGGAAGAGGCGTCCTGGTCCAACTATATCCGGGGCGTGCTGGATCAGTTCCACCGGGCCGGCCGCGTGACTCCTCCGATGGAGGTTGCGGTGGAGGGGAACATCCCCCTGGGAAGCGGGCTCAGCTCGTCGGCGGCGTTGGAGGTGGCGACGGCGTGCCTGATCCTCAAGCTGACGGACGGGGACATGGACGGGCGGGAGATGGCGCTTCTGTGCCAGCGGGCGGAGAACGAGTTCGTCGGCGTGAACTGCGGCATAATGGACCAGTTCATCGCCGTTCTGGGACAGGCCGGAAAGACGATGTTTCTGGACTGCCGCACGCTGGACCATCAGTTTGCCAACTTGCCCCGGGGGACGCGGATCGTGGTGGCCGACAGCAAGAAGCCCCGGACACTCGCCGGGTCCGAATACAATGTACGCCGCGCGCAGTGCGAGGAGGCGGTCAGCATCCTTCGCAAGCACATCAACGGAATTCGCGCCCTGAGGGACGTGTCGGTGGAAGATCTGGAACGCCACGGCGGCAAGCTGCCGGATGTTGTCCGCAAACGCGCCCGGCACGTCGTCCACGAGAACGAGCGCGTTCTGCAGGCGCTGCGGGCACTGAACGCGGGAGACGAGGCGGAGTTCGGGAATCTGCTGAACCAGTCACACGCCTCCGCGCGCGATCTGTACGAGATCTCCTGCGATGAGATGAACTGGCTGCAGGAGGCTGCCGTCTCGGTGCCTGGCTGTCTGGGAAGCCGCCTGATGGGCGGAGGATTCGGGGGGTGCACGGTCAGCGTGGTCCGCGACGAGGCAGTGGACGAGTTCCGTGCGGTGGTCTCCGAGCGCTACGCCCGTAAGGCGGGGATCGAGCCCGAGATCTCTGTGCTGAACGCATCGGACGGAGCGGGTCAGGTATCCTGAAGACCAGCCGGCCAGGAAGATCCTTGCCCTGTCTCATCGCTGCGCTGCTTGCAGTCGCGTGTCTGACTGCGACTGCCGCTGCGGGGGCTGAAAAGGGTTTTGCACTGGCGGTTGAGCCGCGGCCGTTCGTATTCCCCCGCGATCACGGGGCGCATCCAGAGTTTCGCACGGAATGGTGGTACTACACCGGGGCTCTGCGGGACACTTCGCAAAGGCTATACGGCTTTCAGCTCACTTTCTTCCGTGTGGGGCTTGTGCCAGAGCTCAAAGGCCGCAGCTCGCGCTGGGCTACCCGCGATGTTCTCTTCGCCCACTTCGCGTTGACCGATGTCCGCGCAGGGCGCTTCCGCTACGCGGAGCGGACCGGTCGGCCCGTGCTGGGGCTCGCAGGCTTCTCCACGTCCAGCCTTAACGTTTTCATCCGGGACTGGTCGGCCAGAATGGACGGCCAGCGGATGAGGCTTAAGGCGTCCTTCGACGACGCCACCCTGGAGCTGACGCTGACGCCGGAGCGCCAGCCAGTCCTGAACGGCGAACGTGGCCTGAGTAAGAAAGGGCCGGGCAAGGGCAACGCCAACTACTACTACTCCATTCCCCGTCTGAGGACCACGGGCATATTGCGAAAAGGGGGACGCAGCATCCGCCTGACCGGAATGACCTGGATGGACCACGAATGGGGTACCAGCGAGCTGGCGCCGAACCAGAAAGGGTGGGACTGGTTCTCGCTGCGCCTCTCGGACGGGCGCGACCTGATGTTATACGTGCTGCGTGACGAGAAGGGCCGCCCGACGTCTTACTCCAGCGGGATGCTGGTGGAGCCATCCGGCCAGTCGCGGCGCCTTGCGCTTCCGGACTTCCGCGTCCGTCCGCTTGCTTACTGGACGAGCCCCCGGTCGAAAGGGCGCTACCCTTCGGGATGGGAACTTTCCGTTCCGGGCGCAGACCTGACGTTGCGGGTCGAGCCGCTGGTGAAGGACCAGGAGCTGATCACCACCGGGACCACCGGCGTCACATACTGGGAGGGCATCGTGCGCGCCGGCGGCAGCTCCCGCGGCCGCAAGGTCTCGGCTGAAGGCTACGTAGAGCTGACCGGCTATGCTCCCGGATCACGGATTGGCCCCGGCTCCACCCGGTGAGCCGGGTACTGCAGCACCGAAGCCGGGAGGGCGTGGCTCCCGGCCAGCCCCGCCTTCGGGGTTGCTGTTGCGCCCCGCGTCAGCCGGGCGGTATACTCGGAGCAGCCGCTGAGACTGCTGTTTTTCGCTCCGGCAGGAGGACCATCGTCTCGATGCGCATCTGGACAAGCGCCGCGCTCCTCATAAGCATCCTCCCGCTCGCAGCCGCCCTGCAGGCGTCTGACGATAGACCCGCGCCGGTGCGCGCGATTCGGGTGGAGGGGACCATCAACCCGGCGACGGCGGGCTACATCATTCGCGCCATCAAGGAAGCGAACCGCTTGGAGGAAGGGCTGGTGCTGGTGGAGCTGGACACTCCGGGCGGGCTGGTGGACTCCACCAAAGACATCATCAAGGAGATGCTTGCCTCGGATGTGCCCATTGCCGTATACGTATCTCCCCAGGGGGCGATGGCCAGCTCCGCCGGAACCTTCATCACGGTGGCGGCGCAGGTGGCGGCCATGGCCCCGACGACGCACATCGGCTCCGCGACTCCCATCTCCGGGCAGGGCGGCGAGGATCTGGAGCGCAAGGTCACCTACGCCATGTCCAGCTATATGAAGACTCTGGCGGAACGCCGTGGCCGCAACTCCGAATGGGCCGTCAAGGCGGTTGAGAAGGGGATCAGCGCCACGGAGACGGAGGCGCTCAAGCTGAAGGTCATCGACCTGATCGCGCCTTCACGCGAGGAGCTGCTGAGGAAGATTGACGGCAGGAAGGTGAACGTCAGCAAGGGGGATGTCATCATTCGGACGAAGGGTGCACCCGTCCGGGACATGCCCATGTCCCGCCAGGAGCAGCTGATGCACTTCCTGGCA
>CALCJH010000032.1 GCA_937967775.1 uncultured bacterium
CGAGAGTCTCAAGAATCTGCTGGCGCTCGAGGGGCGGCACGGGAAGATGGGCAGCCATCGTATCCGCCAGCACACCGGCCTGCGGTATGCGTGTGATGGCCTGCAGTTCATCCGGCATGCTGTCAGACGCCTGGACCAGACGCGAGAAAAGGCGGGACAGATTGCGCTTGAGAGCCTCGATCTCCAGCTCTTCTTCCGGCTGATAGTCGGTCTCGTCCGCGAGCTTCTCGACGCGCACGCGCAGGTAGGGAGATATCTGGACGGCCTCCAGGATGCGGATGCGCTTCAGCCCCTGAACGATCATTCGCTGCCCGTCGGGCAGACGCATCATCGTGTGGATGACAGCCGCGACGCCGATAGGATGCACGTTGGCGATGTCAGGCTCTTCCTGCTCCGGATTCCGGGAAAGGGCCAGTCCCAGGACCTTCTCGCCTTTGACGACGGCATCGTCCACCAGCTTGATCGAGCTCTCACGCCCGATGCTCAAAGGGACGATGACGTGAGGGAAGGCGACCGTCTCGATGAGCGGCAGCAACGGCAGGATGTCGGGAATGTTGATACCCTGCTCCTGGCGGCCATCCCCTTCCTGTTCGCTGTGCTGACCGGCGGTCTTGCGCCTGTCTATGATCTGAAACTCTCCGCCGGAGGCCTCTTCGTTCTCCCTGTTCTCCACTTCAGACCTCTATTCGGATGAGATGGGCACCGAGCGGGGACCCGCCGGATCCACCGCGAGCTTGGGGAGGGTGACCAGGAAAAAGCCGTCCTTTGCGACCGCCGAGACCCGTTCGCGGTCGAAGCCTCCCACGTGGGGAAGGGCCACGGTGCGCTCGAATGGCCCGGTATAGATCTCCAGCTGGTGGTACCGGACGGCTCTGGACCGCGCCTCGTGGTCATCTGCGCGCACACCCTGTATGTGCAGATAGCGCCCGTCGGCCGAAAGCGTCAGCGAGAGGTCGGACGTATCCACGCCTGCGGCGCAGATCTTGACCACAACGGCTTCCTCGGTCTCGTATATGTCAACTCGCGGCACCCACAGTCCGTCGCCCGGCATCCGGTCTCCGAACATGCTCCGCACCGACTCGTCGGCCCACTTTTCCATCTCCCGGCTTATGCGCCGGATCCAGTCGAACTCGTTGTCCATCTTCGTGCCGGTCCTTCTGCCTGCAGACGTCCGGGTGTAATGGAACCCCCGCGTGATTCCTTGCCCGTCGCGCGGGAGCACCGCGAGTATTGTACCCTCTCCCGCCCCGAAAAGGCCGCCGGGCTTCAGGCCATGGCAATCGTCCGGCCGGACCTTGCAGACTCGTAAGCCGCCAACGCCACCTCCAGCGCCTTCAGCCCATCGTAGCCCGTCGCAAGACGTTCCGGGAAGTTCCCACGGCAAGCCTCCAGGAAGGCACTGACAAGCCCGGTATCTATGTTGGAGCCCCAGGGGTGATAGGTCGCCCGCATCAGGGCATCGTTGTAGCCAATAATCTTCTGATTGAACATGTCCAGGCTGGCCGTACCCTCCGTACCCACCACCTCCATGGTCACGTCGCCCCAGGTGGGATAGCTCTTCGGCCGGGACCAGCTTGTGTCCAGAGTGGCGAACACGCCGTTATCAAACTCCATGGTCAGCGTGCCGCAGTCGTCGAAGTCCAGGCCGTACATCTTGTTGGAGATCTCGGCGTACACCTGCCTGACCTCGGCACCGGTCAGCCAGCGCATCAGGTCCACCACGTGTACAGTATGGTCTATGACCGCGCCGCCGCCGCTTTTGTCCAGTTCGATGAACCAGCCGCCCGGCATCGTGCCCCGGTTGGTTCCCGCAATGGCCAGAACCTGGCCCAGCTCGCCGGAGCGGACGCGCTCGCGCAGCTGCCACATCGCGGGACTAAACCGGCAAGGGAACGCGGTGGCAAAATGGACACCGGCAGCTGCGGCCGCGTCTATCATCTCCCGCGCATCCTCCACGGTGGTGGCGATGGGCTTCTCGCAAAGAATATGTTTGCCGGCGCGGGCCGCCCGTATCGCCAGGTCCCGGTGTCCGGCGTTCTCGGAGCAGATGACCACCCCCGAAATGTCGGCAGCCAGAAACTCGTCCAGGTCGCCCACATACCGGGAGCCGAACTGCTCCGCCATCTGCTTGCCCCGCTGCTCGTCTGCATCCCAGATGCACTCGATGACGGCTCCGGGAAGGCTGCGCAGACTGGACGCATAGCTCCCGGCGTGCATATGGGCAAAACTGGCCATTCCGATCTTGATTGGGGCCATTCTCAGCTCTCCTGAAATCGAAGCTCGACCGGCTCACCGGTTTTCATGGATTCAAGGGCTCCCAAGGCGATCTCCACCGCCGCCCGGGCATCGTGAAGGGACACAATGGGAGCTTCTCCCGTGCGGACGCAGTGGAGGAAGTGCCGGATCTGGGACGTATAAGGATTCTCGGCAAGCGGGCTCTCCGGCACCTCTACCGCCGCGCGCCTCTCCTCTCCCGATGCGCGCGCCACCCGGAGGGATGCGCTGTCCCGGCTGGAGAAGTCCAGCAGGCCCTGGGTCCCCGCAATCTCGAAGCGCGTCTCGAAGCCGGACGGACGCATCCAGGTGCCTTCCACGTGAGCGATGGCGCCGTTCCTGAACCGGATGGTCACCAGCGCATAGTCCTGACCTTTGCGCCCGGAATGCGCCAGCCCGCGGGCATAGACCCGGTCGGCCGGTCCCAGCACCCAGCGGAGCCAGTCGAAATCGTGGATGATAA
>CALCJH010000033.1 GCA_937967775.1 uncultured bacterium
CCTGCCGTTGACGATGTAATCGTGCCAGGCGACCGACGACTGAGTATGGTCGAGAAAAGCGTTCAGGGTGCCCGCCATCGCGTGCGCGCCGATGATAAGGGTGGCGTCGAAGGAAGAATCCATCTGACCCCACCACCTGGCCGCGGGACGGGGGTCCTCCTCGGCACGCGGGTCCAGAAGCTCGGGGATGAAATTGGGTGCGCCGCCGTGGCCGTCGCGAACCATCACCCGCGTCGCGCCGCCTTCGAACACCCCCTCTACAGCCGCCTTCAGATCCCCCATCAGGAGCTCGCGACACTCCTGGAAGCGCGGATGTTCCCTCTCGATCATGTCCGCGGAGTCTATCCCGCTGACGCCTTCCAGGTCAGTCATGATGTAAATGCTGGCCACAGTTTTGATTCCTCCGTAATCCCGGAAACCGAACGTTATGCTGTTATTCCCCGCCGCCTGCTAACCCTTCCGCGGCCCTGCCACAAGCCCCCAGCAGAATGTATAGAGGTTCGGGGCCCCTTTAGACATAGGATTCTGATATACTCCCTTTCCGAGAGAATGATCGCGGGGGCACGAAGATGCGCAACAGCGCACACAGTAGAGCAGATGCCCCTGCGGTGGGCGACAGAAAGGAGACAACAACGATGGGTAAGCGTATCGGTGCGGCTGTGTTCGGCTGCGCCCTGCTACTCGCCACCTGCACCGCCTCCAACGCTACGGTCATGATCAGCGAGATCATGTACAACCCCAACAGCGCGGAGTCCATCCCGGTCCAGACGGAGTGGATCGAGATCTACAACTACGGGACGGGGTTGGTGGACATCAGCGGATGGTATATCTCCGACGAGGACGGGATCTCTTCCATCACCATCCCTGCGGGCACATTCATCAGTCCGGGCCAGGCCATTGTGCTATATCCGGCGGTGATCACGCTGGCAGATTTCCAGGCAGCCTGGGGAACCGGATTTGCGGCGTTCCCGATGGACTTCGAGCCGCTGTTCGGCCTCTCCAACAGCCCCAGTCCGACCAACGAGATCCTGGTGCTCAGGGATGCCTCGGGCGACGCGGTGGATACCGTCAACTATGATGACGCCGCCCCCTGGCCGCTGGACACCCCGGACGGTCCAAGTATCTACGTGCTGCCAGGATTCCTGGACCCGATCGCCAACGACAACGGCGCGAACTGGGCTCGCTCGCAGATTGGCGTGCACGGAGCCTATGCTGTGACCCAGACGGCGATCTTCAACGGCAACGACGTGGGATCGCCGGGCGTCGTGGTACCCGAACCAGGGACGCTCGGTGCGCTCGGTATCGGTCTGACCGGCCTGATGGCGGGACTCCGCCGTAAGGCGTAAACCGCCATTTTACACAGTCTCAAAAACGTGAACGGCCGTCCGGCGACACAGCCGGGCGGCTGTTCTTTCTTGTAAGGTCCCTTCCTCCTAGGGAGACACAAGCACCCGGATGTCGGTCTGAAGCGACGGACGCAGCACACGCACGTTCTGGCCGTTGACATACTCCATCGTGCTTATGCCGTCCACCGTCACGAACGATCCCACTGGCGGACGGGTGAGGAACCCGGAGGTGACCTTTACGCCCGGGAAGCCGGAGTATCCATCCGAGTAACCGCTGCCGTCATCCAACCAGAAAGATAGAGATCCCCACCCCGTCACTCTACCCACACAACGCATCCTCAGGCCCGTGTTGTAAAGCCCCTGTCCCCCCGTCACACTCCGCGTATACCCGCCCAGTGGACTGGCTCCTCCCAGCCAGGCCACCCGCAGCGTCAGTGGCGCAGGGATGCCACCCGGATCCGGCTGCACCGACACAGCCTGCGCCTCGACATACCGCTCGCCTGTGCCGCCGTTGAGAGCTTTCAGTATTCCCCGAACGGCCACCCTTTGCCCCCTGGCCGGTACTGCCCCGGAGGTCTCCACACGTATCCCTGCGCTTCGGTCATCCTGCTGTATGTAGAACGCCTGCCCGAAAACGGCGGTCACAGTGCAGGGAGCCAGATTGACAGGCGAGCCAGGCGGTTTGAGTAGCGACTCGCTGATACGGTCGTCTCCCGTAATCAGCCCCAGGGTCTCGCCAATCCAGCGCGCGTCCGCGGCGTCAATGCGGCCGTCGCCGAAGATGTGCCCGTCTACGCCAGGGAATGGTTCCACATCGCCGACGATGAGCTGATAAGGGGTCGGTGGATTGCCCGTCGACGCCAGAGCAAGGGCAATCGCATAGTCAGCCTGCGTCAGAGAGCCGTCGCCGTCAAGATCTCCATACCGGCGCACCGGCTGCGATCCCCCGGCATTGGACGAGCGCTCCACGTACAGACGACGAAAGTAATCGTAGTAATGGTTGCTCCACCATTGCGATGACAGGACCGCCATGTTCTCGTCATTGATGAGAGCCGCTGCGTTGGACCAGTTGTTCGATCCCACAAAAACCCTGGCCTGTGGCGTTCCGGCATCCACGATCATCAGCTTATTGTGCATCGCGTTCAGGCCGCCGATGTAATCCCCGAGACTGATGCCCGGGAAGTTCACCAAGTTGTTCCACTGTGCCAGTGACTGGGTGTAATGATCGAACACGCCCCGCACGTCCACACCCTGCGCCGCGGCCCATTTCAGCGCCTCCGCTATCTCATAAGCCCGAGTGCCGTCCGAGAACACATTCGCCAGAAAATACACGCTGCGGGTGGCTGAGTAGATGGCAGTCGTGATCCGGTTGGTCAGGTCGTCGTCCGGCCCGAAGCGCACCTCGACGGGGACCCCGTCATCGGTGAAGAAGCTGTTCGGTGAAGAGGGCTGGCCACGGTTGCCGTAAATGCCGTTCCACATCTCCTCGAACTCGGTTGTATAAGCCGCGGCAATGCCCTGCCCCTCCAGAATGAGGATGTTGTTCTCCTGAGTCAGACAGCCGGCAGACGTGAAGTTCGTGGACCCGGTAAGCACACGCCAGTTATCGGCCACCATGAACTTGTTGTGCATGATGCCGCCAGGATTTCCGGAGCGAATCACCCCCCGATTGATGAGGCCGTTGGCCACTCCATCCGAGAGGATGTCCAGAATGGTGAACTGAGTGCCCGTCTCCTCGTTCACATCCGTGACGAGTCTCAGCGCTACGCCTCGCGAGCGCGCCGCCTGCAGGGCTCCGGCGATATCTGTCAGCTGTCCCCCGACGATGCCGTAGGTCAAAGTGTAGATGGCGACATCTAGCGTACTTTGAGCGGAGTTGATGAACTCTATGATACCATCTCGCACCGCAGTGCTGGAGTTCGGAGGATCAGTAAATACCACCCGCGTCTGGGCCGCGGCGGGGGACGTAAAGAGGACGGCGGCCAGAATGATCGCCACAAAGCCCCGCCACGCGAGTGAGCCGCCGCGCAGCCCTCGGCTTTTCGAGAACGCTCTCACTGGGCCGACCCGGCCGGGCGGGCGGCCCCGGCTCCTTCCACCGTGAACCAGCCGCGCACCGCAGGGCGGACCGTGCCCTGCGCCCGGATGTAGTCCGCGATGACGTCGCGGATCCAACGTCCCGTTTCCCTCACATCCGAAGCCTTCCGGTAGAGGCTGTCCTCAACGCCCCGGACCGCGTTGTAATGGTTGATGGCCACCGTAACAATGGCATCATCCGCCAGCGGCCGGCCGCAATACTCCACCCGTACAAGCCTTTCTCCCCTGGGCCGGGAGACATCGAAAACGTAATTGATTCCGGCCGCGGTCAAGAACCGCCAGGTGCCGTATCCTCCGATGCCGTCCTCCAGATAATCCTTCAGTTGCCGACCGGTCAGGGTGAGCACCCACAGGGCGTTGTCATACTCGTACATCTCCGCCACATCCTGGTTCGTGACAAGCCCGGCGGGAACAACCGTCCTATTGTTGAATACCACGTGGAGCGTGACATCGGCTCCCGTGGCCCATTTCATGGCGTCGTGGATCAGGTTGACTGCGGCGGTCTCCTCTTGCTGGGCGCGCCGGAAATCAAGCGGCACGGCGGTCTCTCCAATCACTTCCTCAGCCCATTTCTTCCAGCGCTGTTCGAACGGGGCCAGAACCTTTTCCAGACCGGCATCCTGCGGTACGTCCGCTATGACGGGGATCAACTGCGCCTTCCGGGATACAATCCGAACCCCAGCCGGTGATTTCTCCACCTCCAGCGTCACCTTCCCAAGATGGCTCCCCCATTTGCCGGCGGCAGTCAACACGGCTCCGCCCGCCTCCAGCGATTCCACCGGAACGTGCCGGTGCCCGCAGATAACCACGTCCACCCCCGCACACTCACGCGCGATGTCCGCCCCGGCGGCTGCAGCGCTCGGATACCGCTCATTCTCTCGGCGCTCCGCTCCGGTATGCGCCAGCAGCACCAGCACGTCGCAGAGCGGCCTGACTCGCGGCACCCATTCACGCGCCGCCGCGATGATTTCCACGAACCGCAGACCTTCGATGTAGGACGGCTGCTCCCAGTTCGGGACATCCGAGACCGTCAGCCCCAGCACCCCCACCCTGACGCCCTTGCGCTCCAGGATGACGAACGGCTCGAAAACAGGCTCTCCACTGCTTGCCCGGACAACATTGGCTGACAACCAGGGGAACCGGGACGCTTGGCGCATCCGCTCGATGACCCTAGGCCCGAAGTTGAACTCGTGGTTGCCCACCGTCATTGCATCGTAGCCCAGAGCGTTCATGCACTCCACGATGTGCCGCCCCTTAAAGAGGAATGCCATAGAGTTGCCCTGAATCGTGTCCCCGTTGTCCAGCAAAATGGTGTCAGGATCGGCCTGGCGCTCCCGCCGGATCAGTGTGCCGATGCGGTCCAGCCCTCCCATCTTGTGCCCGTCGTCAGCAAGGTGGGAACGCACATAACCGTGCAGGTCCGTCGTGTGAAGGATGGTGAGCGTGACAGTCTCCGCTGCCCCCGGAGGAGGCCAGAAGAAAGAGAGAATGGCGACGACGACGGCTGCAACGAGAGCCAGTCCGAGCGGTATCCTCATGTGCGAACCTTTTTACCTATGCGATGGCTCATGGAGTGAGGAGGGGGCCCGCTCCCGGGCCCCCTCCCGCAGATTATCACAAGCCCGATGGATCGGCCCGTCGCAAGTCAGTCCA